>CARBWQ010000090.1 GCA_948949055.1 uncultured Eubacteriales bacterium
TTCATGTTTATATTTTAAACCTTTTAATCAACAAAAGCAAACATTTTGAGCATCTATATAGATTTTATCTTCAATTTGTAATTAAAAGTATAGTCGAACCTTTTGCAAGTGATGTTCCAACAGGTGGAAGCTGTCTTTCTATAAACTCACCTTCGCCATCAAGTTCATAATCAAGCCCTAGTTCTTTCATAATAATTGCACATTCTGTCAAACTTTTTCCAACTACATCAGGCATATCAACATATTCTATAATTATACTTTCATCCTGCTTTTGTTCACCTAAATAATCAAATAGGTTTGTAAAAATTTCTTTACCATAAGGTGCTGCTACAATACTGCCATAATAAGCTCCATTGCTTGGCTCATCAACCATTACAAAGACTATATACTCTGGATCATTCGCAGGATATGTTCCAACAAAACTTGAAATATATTTTCCTGTATCTATTCCTCCTGTTTCCTTATACTTTTGAGCAGTACCTGTCTTTCCACCTACGTTATAACCTTCAACAAAGGTGTATTTGCCCGTCTTATTCTCTGCAAACTCCAACAAACCATTTACTGTTTGCGAAGTATTGTAGCTTATTATATTTTCCACCTTTCTTGCTTTGGAAATTGTTGAGCCACCAAGCAAAAGATGAGGACTATTAAAAGTTCCACCATTTGTTATTGCTGAAACTGCTGAAAGAAGTTGAAGTGGTGTAAGCGCTATGGCGTGACCAAAGCCCATACGAGCAAGGTCAACATTTTTAACTAGTTTCTTAGCCATAAGTATTCCACTTGCCTCACCAGTTGCATCAATACCTGTTTTTTGTCCCAAACCAAATTTAGACATATAACTATAAAATTTGTCCACACCTAGCCTTAACGCCAAGTCCATAAAGCAACAGTTGCATGAATTTGCAAACGCCTCAGTCAAGGTTTGACTGCCATGACCTATTGTCCTCCAACATTTAATTCTTATTCCGTCAATTACTCTAAATCCCGGACAATAAAACCTGTCTTCAAGAGTGGTCAGTCCCTCTTCCAGTGCAGCTGCAACTGTGAGAATTTTAAATGTTGAACCAGGCTCATAAATGTCAGTAGCAGGTTTAATTTTGCTATCAGCAAAAAGCTTTTCAAGGTCATCACGAGGCACATCGTTAAGGTCAAAGCTTGGTTTAGATGATAATGATAGAATTTCACCAGTTTTAGCATTCAAAATCATGCCTGTAACGGCCTTGGCTTTTTGTTCAATCATTATCTTTTCAAGAGCTTGCTCAACAATCAGTTGCATTTTACTATCTATTGTCAAAGTCAAATCTTTACCTGCCTGCCCAGCAACGTAATATCTTAATGATCCACCGATTTCCTTGCCTTGCAGGTCACTTTGAACATAACTATATCCATCTTTACCTTTTAATAGGTCGTTATAATAAGCTTCAATTCCTGTTTGACCTACATTATCTATGCTTATAAATCCAAGCACCTGAGTTAACAAATTTCCATATGTGTAATATCTATTTGAGTTTTCAGCTAAGTACACTCCCGGCAATTTTAACTTATATATTTCCTCTGCCTCCTCACCTTCAACCTGCATTTTAATAAGCACTTCACTTGTGTTTTTAGAAAGTTTTGCATAGACACTTTCAAAATCAAGTTCTAAAATCTGTGACAAATGAACTGCTGTGTTAGACTTTTCCTTAACCTCTCTTGCTCTTACATAGACGTTGTAAGTAGTATAACTCACTGCTAGCGCTGAGCCAGTCCGATCATAAATAGTCCCTCTTGGTGCGACAATAGAAAGGTCACGAGTCCACTGATCTGTTGCCCTTGCTTGAAGCTGTTTTCCATTTATAACTTGAAGGACAAACAATCTCACTACAAGAGAGCAAAAAATAAAGGATATCACCAGTAAAACTGCTAATATCCTCTTTTTTAAAGAAAATAGTGTAAAGGCTCTTTGCAAGGTTAACCTCCAAATAAGCCTCCTATGAAATTACAAAATCTATCAAACCAATTAGACTTTTCGTCAATTTGAGTTGGTGGAACACTTTCATCAGGTATTGTTTCAAACAAATTTTCCATATTTTCGGAATTGCTAATGTCAAGAGTATACAATTTTTGGAGATAGTTTCCAAGATTAATCTTGTATTGCGTTGACACCTGTGAAATTTGACTTGACACATTATCAATCATCGCAACATTAACCGTTCCCCAAATTGTAAAAAGTGCAAATAAAATTGATATAATTGCCACTTTAAACTTATTTGGGCTTGTTTTTTTCGCCCCTTCTGCTTTCTTAAATACAAAAATCTTTTTGCGTTCAACCTCTGTCAGCGTTTCCATTGTATCATAGTTAGGCTTTTCAATTACGTCAGAAACTTTGCTTTCAATTTTATTTATCTCTCTTTCTTCATCTAAGTACTTGCGTTTTAACCTTTCAACTTGTGAAATAGGAAAGCTTGCTGACGAAAAGATATTGATTGTCTTTTCCTCTTCTGCAACTTTATTTTCAGTTGAAGAATAAGTTGAAACTTCTTTTTCAGTAGCAATTTCTACCTGCTTTTCAAGTTTTTTTTCAACCTTTTCTTCGGTCAAAACTTCTTTTAGCAAAGTTCTATCACTCATAATGTATTCACCTCCTTTCCTTAGTATTACATCAAGCATAAAACAAAATAACTTGATTTTTCATATGATTTAATTTTAAATTTTTTCAATTATTCTAAGTTTTGCACTGCTACTTCTTGAATTATTTTCAAGTTCTTTCTCACCTGCTATTATAGGCTTATGGTTGATTAGTCTTATCTCTGCCTTATGTCCACATATGCACACAGGTGTCCTTGGTGGGCAAATACAGTCAGTTGCAAACTCTTTAAAAACATTTTTTACTATTCTATCTTCAAGGCTGTGGAAGGTAATAACAGCAAGTCTGCCACCTTTTTTTAAGACTTTAATACTCTCTCTTAAAAATTCATCCAAGCCTTCAAGTTCACCATTCACTTCAATTCTAATTGCTTGAAATGTCTTTTTTGAAACTCCTCCTTTGCCAAAAATAATTTTCTTTGGGAAAGAACTTTCAATAATTTCTTTTAGCTGGGTAGTATTCTCAATAGGTTTAATAGCCCTGCTAGCACAAATATTTTCAACAATACGCTTGGCGTTTGCTTCTTCGCCATATTTATATAAAATTTGAATAAGCTTTTCTTTTGGATAATTATTTATTACAAAGTAAGCATCCTTTTCTTGCGACTTATCCATTCGCATATCAAGCCTGCCTTCGTGAAGAAAGCTAAACCCTCTTTCACCATTGTCAAGCTGATAAGAACTAACTCCAAGGTCAACTAAAATCCCATCAATTTTACCTTCAAGGCCCATTTCAGTCAAAATATCAGGTGCATTTTTGAAATTTGAGTGAATTATATCCACATTTTTGTTATCTTTAAATCTTTCTTTGCAAACTTTTATTGCATCTAAATCTCTATCAAAGCCAAAAAGTTTGCCATTTTTAGAAAGTTTAGAAGTGATCACGCTAGAATGACCACCTCCTCCCATTGTGCAATCTACATAATTGCCGTCTTCCTTTATATCTAGTCCTTCAATAACCTCGTTAAGAAGGACAGGAATATGTTTAAATTCCATTTTTATCCTTTTTATCCTATAAACTCACTAATCATATCAAGCAATTTTGAATAGTCAATATTAATAAAGTTTTCAACATTTAAGTTATCAACTCCAAGTTCAGCAAGAAGTTCTTGACTGTTTTCAATTTGAGTAATTACATCAGCATAAGAAGCCTTTAAAGCTTCAACAAAGTTCTCAAAAGTATCATGGAAGATACCTTCTTCGCTCTTACCAAGAAGAGAAGTTCTATACGCATTCTTCTTCATCTCTTCTAAGAGGCTACTAAGCATAGCTTTATCTGCATCTTTAATATCCTGACCTTCACTAAGAGAATTATTTACAACTATTAACTTTTTAAGAATATTGCATATCTCTTGTGTTTGACTTTCCTCTCCTGTAAAGCTTACGCCCTCTATTGAAAGATTATTGTCTTTGTTTGAAATTCGGTCAAGTTCTACCTTTAAGCTATCAAATATATTTTGTTTTACCTTATTAGTTGATTTTGCACTTAAAGCAGGGATAAATATTTTGTCAATTTCTTCGCTGTCAATATTATTGATAATTGCATTGAAATCACCGTTTATAGCAAATTCAAGATAAGTTGTTTCATCTATATTAAGGTTATTTAAAGCTATCAGCATGTCTGAAATATAGCCCAAATCACTCTTCCATTCAGAGTAATTATTTAAAGTACCAAGCTCAACAAAGTCATTTCCTGTTGCAATTATAAGCTCTTCAATAACAAGTTCTCTTGTAAAATCTATTTGATAAAGTGGCATTAAAATATCACTTAAAAGATCATGTTTGCCTTGTTGTGAGATTTTCTTTGCAAGTGAAATGATAATATTTTCTTCACCTTCACCATTTACTATCTGGTAAATTTCTTCATCTCTAACTTTAACCAAAGATGGAGAAATAAATTCAAATAATTCTTTATAATTGTTTATTTTAACTTTCTCGCCTTCATTTGTCACAACTTCCTCAGTTGGAAGAGAAATGTCGTGTTTTTCTAAAAGTTTGTCAAAAATTGGTTTGCCTTCTGCTGTCTGTAAGAGTTTATTAGCTCTAATTTCATCAATTAAGTCACCAAGTTTTGAAGTTATATTAGCTATATCATAA
>CARBWQ010000091.1 GCA_948949055.1 uncultured Eubacteriales bacterium
GGCTCTTATAAAGATTTAATTTTTATATTTGTTATTGTAGCAAATACGGCAATAGCAATCGTTCAAGAAATAAGAGCAAAAATTGCAGTAGAAAAATTATCGATTGTGACCACCCCACTTGTAAAAACCATTCGAGATGGCAAATTGTTTGAAATTCCTGCCGATCAGCTTCTACTAGATGACCTAATTCAGCTTTCAAGTGGAAACCAAATACCTTCTGACTGTATTATTGTTGATGGAGTGGTCGAAGTAAATGAAAGTTTATTGACTGGCGAAAGCAATGCTATTGAAAAATCCAATGGTGGTCAACTACTTTCTGGTAGTTTCATTGTTTCAGGGACCTGTTATGCTCGTGTAGATAAAATAGGAAGAGATAATTACATCTATCAAATGGCTAAAAAGGCAAAGGAATTTAAAACTCCTCAATCCAACCTATTTAAAGATTTGAATAGACTCATTAAATATATCGGTATTGCTCTCGTCCCAATTGGAATTCTCACATTCTTGAAGGAATTTAATCTTGCAGGCTCTACCCTTCAAACACAAATCACTAATACAAGTGGTGCTCTTACAAGTATGATTCCTGCTGGCATGTTCTTACTTGTAACAATCAGTTTATCAATCGGAGTTGTAAAACTTTCAAGGAAGAAAACTTTGGTTCGTGACCTATACTCAATAGAAATGCTTGCAAGAACTAATGTCCTCTGCCTTGATAAGACAGGAACTATTACTGATGGAACAATGAAGGTTATAGATTTCTTGACTTATTCAAACAAACGTAAAACTAGTATTAAAAAACTATTATCTAATGTTTTAAATGTACAAAAAACAACAAATTCGACATCAAGTGCTATGATTCAAGAATTTGGACGAAGCAGTGAATTTCATGCTTTAAATATTGCAGAGTTCTCTTCTGAACGCAAATATTCTATAACACAATTATTCAACAAAAAGATTTACTTTTTAGGCGCTCCTACACGTATAGGTTGTCAAATTGATAATGAACAACAACAATTAATCAAGGATTATTTATCAAAAGGCTTGCGTGTACTTGCTTTTTCAGAAATGGAAAGTGGAACATTTGATAAAAAAATGAGTGGTAAAAAGTCTACTCTTCTTGCACTTATTGTAATTGAAGAGCATATCCGTGAAGATGCTGTTGAAACTATCCAATGGTTTAAGGACAATGGAGTTGAAGTTAAAATTATCTCTGGTGACGACCCTGCTACCGTATCCAAGATAGCAGCAAGAGTTGGTGTAAAAAACCATGATAAATTTATCTCTCTTGAAAATGTAAGCTTAAAGGAAGTTGAACAACTTGCTGACCAATTTACAGTTTTTGGAAGAGTTACCCCAGAACAAAAATATACAATTGTCAAAGCTTTAAAAAATAAAGGCAAAGTTGTCGCTATGACTGGTGATGGCGTAAATGATACACTCGCTCTTAAAGAAGCTGACTGCTCTATTGCAATGGCTGACGGAAGTGATGTTGCCAAAAATATTTCAAAACTAGTATTACTTGAAAGTAATTTTTCTTCTCTTCCTTCTGTTGTAAAAGAGGGACGCCAAGTTGTAAACAATGTACAAAACTCATCATCACTCTTTCTTATGAAAACCTTCTTTGCAATATGTCTAACACTTATTACACTTTTTGTAAACATGTCATATCCTTTTAAACCAAGCATGATGCTTCTTCTTGAAGGCTTTATTATAGGCTTACCTTCATTCTTGCTAACATTTGAGCCAAATACAAAACCTATTAGTGGTAATTTCCTACCACAAGTTCTAAAAAGGTCACTTCCAAGAGCCTTTATAATGGTTATAAATGTCTTAATTGTAATGTCTTTGTTCCATTCACAACCCAATGGCTATGAATTATTAACTCAGGACCAATATATTACGCTTGCTATTCTGATTATGACATATACAGGTTATTTAAATCTAGCTTCATTATGCTGGCCAGTAACTTTATTAAAAGGACTGACTGCTGGATTATCACTTCTATGCACCACATGTGCTATCATTGCACTACCTAAGCTTTTCAATATTTATTCCAGCGATTTAATAGTCCTTGTAACGTTCTTTGCAATTATACTTGTAACAATCATAGTAATGGTATTATTAAAGCTCAATCAAAAACGGCTTGACAAATTAAGAGAAAAGATAATATCTCTACTTCAAAAAGGATAATAAAAAACTCACATATATTGTGAGTTTTTTTATTAAATTTCTTCTGTAACAAATTTATATAACTGATAGGTATTTGCTGGAACTTTAATTTCAATTATCCTTATAGCTGATGTACCTTCAAGAATACCACCTAAGTATAAAGTCAAGTCTTGTTGGCTATCATTTGTACTTAGATTGAAATACAATTCATTGAATGTAAATTTTTGACCAATAAAAGAAGAAACAAATTCACTTCCATTTGAATTTAAAATTTTATTTGTTTCGGCAAATGTTACTCTAACATAGTTTTCGCCAAGCATGCTTTTCAATTCAGAACTTGGAGATGTTGTATTGTTGACATAGAAATTCTCTTTCCTATCTTCTATTGAATAACCACCTAGCTTGCCAGTAAATAGAGCTGTAAGATATTGAGATTTAAATGAGTTTAAATAAAGTTTATTAAATTCGTCATATTCCTCGCTATTTTCGTCTATTGTCATAACTTCTGAATTTGCGATTGTAACTCTATAACTTAGTACTCTACCCATAAATTGAGGTCTTAAATCAATTTTAATACATGACATAACAATGATTACAGTTGCAAGTGCAAAAACTATAAAAGAAATAATTGAATATGATATTATACGATTGCGTTTTTTCTTTGCAAGGTATTCATCACTTACAGAATATAAAACATTATCAATATTATCATTTTTTTCTTCTTGTATAACGTTTTCTTCCATTAATTCTCTCCTTTTTTATCTTCTCCGTCTGTAACCTTTTTAGTGTTTGATTTTTTAGTAGATTTACCTTCTACCTTTTGAGTATCACTCTTTTCTTGAACTTTTTTAGTTTTCACAGGTTTAGTTTCTTCCTCTTTTTCAGATGGATTAACATTTTCATCAGTTTTAGGCTCAACAATATTTGATGTTGTATCTATAACCTCTTGTTTTTCTTCGCCTGCAACCTTTCCCTGAGAAATTGTAACAGTCACTTCATCTGACTCTTGCTCTTCGCCTACTTTTTCAAGATTTTTAACAATAGCCTCATATTCTTCTTGTGAAATTATTCCAGCTTGTAAGAGTTTTTGTCCCTCTTTAATCTTATTTTCAACAATTTTGCGTTTTTCTTCTTCGGCTTGTTGCTTTTTAAACTCTTCTTCTTTTTCTTTTTGCTTTTGTTTGCGTTCTTTTATAATAGAAGCTATTTCACTTGCAGTTTTACCCTCAGCGAGAAGATCAACTTCTTCTGTGTAAATAGTTTCTTGTTCTAATAAAAGAGTTGCCATTTCATTCAAGAAACTTCTATTATCACTCAATATTTTCTTGGCTCTTTGATAGTTTTCATTAAGAATAGTTCTAACTTCATCATCAGCCTCAGCTGCAAGTTTTTCTGAAAAATCATTTCTAGATTGATAATCTCTGCCAATAAAGAGTTGTTCTTGACTATCTAGACTTAAAAAGCCCAGTTTTTTACTCATACCATAATTATAGACCATTCTTCTAGCAATTTTACTTGCCTGAGAAATATCACTTGAAGCACCAGTAGTTATATCACCAAAAATTAATTCCTCAGCGATTCTACCACCCATGCAAACAGCAATTTCATCAACTAAATGATTGTATGACATATAAGAATTGTCATTCTCTGGTCTTTGCATAGTGTAACCACCAGCCATTCCTCTTGGAATAATTGAGACCTCTTGAACTTTATCTGTAAATTTCAATAATTTTGCAAGTATTGCGTGACCAGCCTCATGATAAGCAGTAATTTTTCTATCTTTTTCAGTAATAAGTCTGCTCTTCTTTTGAGGACCCATTGTAACCTTATTTATACCTTCTGTGATATCTTCCATAAGTATTTTAGGTCTATTGTTTCTTGCTGCTAAGATTGCAGCTTCGTTAAGCATATTTTCTATATCAGCACCAGTAAAGCCAACTGTAATTTTTGCAAGAGTTGAGAAATCAACACTTTCATCTATTGGTTTATTTTTAGCATGGATTTTTAGAATTCCCTCTCTGCCCTTAATATCTGGTACGTTAACATAAATTTGTCTATCAAATCTGCCTGGACGCATAAGCGCAGGGTCTAAAACGTCGCTTCTATTTGTTGCAGCAAGTACAATTATACCTTCATTAGCTTCAAAACCATCCATTTCTACAAGGAGTTGGTTGAGAGTTTGTTCACGCTCATCATTTCCACCACCAAGTCCGGCACCTCTTTGACGACCAACAGCATCAATTTCATCAATGAAGATAATGCAAGGTTTGTTTTTCTTAGCTTGTTCAAATAAATCTCTAACTCTTGATGCACCAACACCAACAAACATTTCAACGAAGTCAGAACCACTTATTGAAATAAATGGAACATTTGCCTCACCAGCAACAGCTCTTGCAAGAAGAGTTTTTCCTGTACCTGGACGACCAACAAGAAGAACTCCCTTTGGTATTCTAGCACCAAGATCTGTAAATTTCTTTGGAGCTTTCAAAAATTCAACAATTTCTTTAAGTTCTTCCTTCTCTTCATCAGTGCCAGCAA
>CARBWQ010000092.1 GCA_948949055.1 uncultured Eubacteriales bacterium
ATTTTTTTCGCATAAATAGTAAAATAATCCCATGAATAACAATTATTATCAAAAACGAGATATGCAAAATAGATTAAAAATGGCAAAATATACAGAAAGATTACCTGAATATTGCCTTGATTTTTTTATAGGAATTGAAAACAATACCTCTTCTTTAACAAGATATAACTATTCAATGGATTTATATATTTTTTTCAATTACTTATCTCAATTTCAATTTCATAAACCAGAAACTGAAATCACTTTAAAAGATTTGGACAGCTTAAAAACAAGAAATATCGAACAATATTTGTCGTATTTAACTTATTATGAAATTGATGGAAAAGATTTTAAAAATGATGAACGTGGAAAGGCAAGAAAACTAGCATCTTTGAGATCATTTTTTAAATATCTTTTTAATCACGAAATGTTAACATCAAATGTAGCCAGCAAAATTGAAACACCTAAATTACATAATAAAGAAATCATTCGATTAGAAAGTGATGAAGTTACAAGATTAATGAATGTTGTTGAAAACCCAACAGAGTTTTCACAACGTCAAAAAAGCTATAATAAAAATACTTTTGAACGTGACAACGCTATCATCACCCTATTTTTAGGGACCGGAATAAGAATTTCAGAGCTTATAGGATTGAATATTGATAGCTTTGACTTTTCACAAAACGCTTTTTTAGTTACTAGAAAAGGTGGAAATCAAACTACACTCTATTTCTCTAACGAAGTGGCAATGGCTCTAAAAACTTGGTTAGAAAAAAGAGCTACCCTTGAACTTCCAAAAGAGGAAAAAGCAATGTTTATATCTCTACAAAATAAAAGAATTTCACTTCGAGCAGTTGAAAATCTAGTTAAAAAATTTGCTTCCATTGCATCTCCACTTAAAAAGATTTCACCACATAAGCTTAGAAGCACTTTTGGCACAAACCTTTATAAACAAACCAAAGATATTTATATTGTAGCCGATGTTTTAGGTCATAAAGATGTAAATACAACTAAAAAACACTATGCAGCTATAAATGAAGATATGAGAAAAGCTGTCGCGAGCAACGTGATTATAAATGGAAATATTTAATTTTTTTTAAAATATTTGAATATTATTTCGATTACTGCATAAGATAATAATGTGAAGGAGATATGCTTCACATGAATGAGAAGAAGTTATAATATAAAATATTTATATTTGACTTCTTTTTATTTTTTATTAAATTTATTATATAAAAATAACATAATAGTTTAAAATTAAAGCTATTATGTTATAAAATAATAATAAAAGTCACCTCATGGCGACTTTTATCTTATGACAATTGTTCAAGCATCCAATCACTGTATACACCATATCCTTTTGTAGGATCGCTTATAAAAACATGCGTAACTGCTCCAACAACTTTTCCATTTTGCATTATTGGTGAACCACTCATGCCTTGAACGATCCCCCCTGTCAACTCTAACAATCTATCATCTGTCACTCTTATAACTAGGCTTTTATCGTCACATTTTGATTGAAAGTTGGCTTTAATTATTTCAATATTATATTCTTCTGTTATTCCACTTACATTTGAAATTAATTTTGCTTTACCAGGCTTAACACTTAATCTACCACCCAGCAAAGCCTTTCTATTTTGATCAATTAGTGTACTATCACTATCAAGAGTTCCAAAGATGCCAACATTAGTATTTTTAGTTATATTACCCTGCTTATTTTTTTGCACAAATACACACCTAAGTTCTCCTGGATCATTTTTTTCACCTTTTTCAATATTGACAAGAGAACAACTAAACACTTCACCATCAACCATTGGCATAACACCATCACTTTTTCCATTAGTTACAGCATGACCAAGAGCTCCAAACTCATTTGTATCTTTCTTTACAAAGGTTAACGTACCAATACCAGACATATCATCTCGAACCCATAACCCTAATTTATAATCTCCATTTTTATTTTTTATTAGGTCAACATTCATTGATTTGTCTTCACCATTTCTAAGATATTTTACCTTTACACTATTTCCTTCACTTTCTTTTAAGGCCTGGTCAATATCGTCTAATTTTTCTATCTTAACATTATTTATTTCTTTAATCAAATCACCATTTTTGAAAAATTTATTTTTAGAAACTGTTGTATTTTCTACATCAACGATAGTATCACTAACCACCATCGCTCCCTCAACCTGTAAAGTTAGTCCAATAGGTACACCTCCTACATAAACTTCTTCCTCAGGCAACATTTTAACTTTAACTTTTTTAATAGGGATAAAGCCAAATAATTTAAATGTCACATCAATTTTTTCTGATTTTTCTTGGCCAGTTTTAACCTCTTTATCTGATATAGTTAAATCAACAAAACGTCCAAACTTTTTATCGGCATTGGCGCTTTCAACTTCTTCATAACTAACATAAAAATTGTTAGGAATATTGATAATATCAAAAATAGCCACATTGGAAAACACGATATAAACAACAATAAGTAGTGATAAAAGTAAATATCCAACCTTTTTATTAAGTTTCTTCTTCATTTTGCCTCCAAATTCATCAGTTTAAAATTTAAAAATTTTAGGTAAATAAAAAAATAGACTACCTAAATTGTAGTCTATTCAATTTGCCTTATTTTATACTCTTGCCAGCCTTCAACCTCATTTCTTCTGCCTGTTTTAAAGCTGTTTGACTTACATCATCTCCGATAACCATTCTGGCTAAATTATAGACAATTTCATCACCTTCAAGATGCTTAATTTGAGTTGAAGTTGAATTTGCATCTTCAATCTTTGATACAAAATAGAAATCATCTCCAAAACTTGCAACCTGTGGAAGATGAGTTATACAGATTACTTGAACATTTTTAGTAATATTGTTTAATTTAACTCCCACTATATTTCCAGTTTCTCCACTTATACCAGAATCAATTTCATCAAAAATCAATGTTTGAGCTCCACCAATCGACGCAAATATATTTTTGAAAGCAAGCATAAACCTACTTAATTCACCACCCGAAGCAGTTTTTGAAAGTGATTTAACTTCCTGCCCTTTGTTGGCAGAGAATACAAACTCAACATTATCTATTCCGTTCGCTGTTGGATTTTCAAGGCTATCAAATTTAATATCAAATCTACTTGATTTCATACCTAATTGGCTAAGTTCTTGCATAACATTCATTTTAATTTCATCTGCAATCTTATGCCTATAATCACTAAGCTTTTGACATGACTTAATAAGTTCAGTCTTCAACAAATCTCTTTCTTTTTCAAGCTTAGCAATTATCTCTTCACTATCTTCAAGTTCATTCAATTCTTCTCTTGCCTTTTCAAGATATCTAAGTGTTTCTTCTATGGAACCACCATATTTTCTAGTCAATGCTTTGATTAAATCATGACGCATGTCAATTCGCTCAAACTCTCGTTCATCATATTCGGTTGAAGATTTAATATCGCTTAAAGTTTCAAAAATATCCTCTATTTCATATCTTGCACTTTCCAATCTTTCTCTACACTCATCTATCTTATCAAATCCATTTAATCCTGATAGTGATGAAACAGATTGCTGTAAGTTTTCTAGACAAGAGCTTGTCCCTTCACTAAGCAAAGATTCACACAAAGAAACAGCCTCAAAGATTTTTTCTGCACTTGAAAAGAATCTTAACTTCTCACTTAATTCTTCCTCTTCACCTAGCCTCAACTGAGAATCCTCAATTTCTGTCACTTGGTAAGCAAGCAAGGATTTTTTACGTTCTCTTTCAAAGTCATCTCCACCAAGCTTATCAATTCTTTTTAAAACTTCATTTAATTTATGATACCTATCTTTAACTTCTTCTTTTAGATTTGAAGCTTCATCTCCACCAAATTTATCTAACATAGCAATATGGTTTTTTGATTTTAATAATTCCACACTTTCATGCTGAGAATAACTATCAACTAAAATTGAGCCTATTTCTTTCAATACTGACTGAACAACCGGAATGCCATTTACTCGCATAGTTGAACGTCCTTCGCTGTTAAACACACGAGATAAACCTATCTCATCGCCCTCAAATCCAAGTTCTTCTAAAAGTGCTTTGGCATAATCTGAAAGATTGGTAAACACAGCATCAACCCTCATTTCTTTTTCGCCAAATCTAATTAAAGTTTTATCAGCCTTTGCACCTAAAACAAAATTTAAGGCATCAAATATAATACTTTTACCTGCACCAGTTTCTCCAAGCAAAACATTAAATCCTTGACCGAATTCAATATTTAGTTCAGATATAACTGCAACATTTTTTATAGATAATGATTGCAACATCTTTTCACCTCTTAAACAAGCATATCATTTAAAGTAACCACAGCTTGACTTGCCATAGTGGTTGTAGGAAAAATCAACATAACAGTATCATCACCATTTACAGCACCAAGAAGTTCACTAATATTGAGCTTATCTACAAAACTTGCTATCGCACCACCTAAACCTTTCATAGTTTTAACAACAACTAAATTCATTGCAATTTTTACAGATATGACAGACTCTTTAAATATTGTTATGTACTTATTAGATATAACTTGTTCATCAGAACCTACAAAACAATATTTATATTTACCAGAACTAGATAAAATTTTCGTCAAACCAAGCTCTTTAATATCTCTTGAAATAGTAGCTTGTGTAATCTCAAAATTTGCATTTCTAAGTTCTCTTGCTAGTTCATCTTG
>CARBWQ010000093.1 GCA_948949055.1 uncultured Eubacteriales bacterium
TCACCATTTACTTCACACTTTTCTAAAAGATCACTCATTTTAAAATAGTCATTGAAATAATAATCTACAAGAGGATTTGAATTTGCGTTTTCACTTGCAAGTCTTAAAGCTTCAACTACTACAAAAGCTTTATCTTCACAGCCCTCAATAAACCCTTTATCTTCTCCAATAAGATTGAACAAATACTCATAAAGCATAGCGTCATAATTATAGAAATCTAAGCTCATAAGAGTTTGAGTAATTTCACCCTTATCTTTATCCTCTAAAACATTAACTTGTTGAAGTTTTTCAATACACTCAGCTATTCCAGAAATATCTTCTTCCTCTTCAATAGTAATATAAGGAAAAGATTTGATAATGTTTTGTTTTAAAAATCTTATGTCACTATTTATGCTTTTTAAACTATTTTCAATTTTAATGGTTTCAGAATTTGATAAACCAGCAAGTAAAAGTTTATCCTTTTCTTGCTTTTCACTGCATTTATCAAGAAGCTCATCACAATCAGACAATATGTTTTTTATTTTAAAGTCCATAATATTCCCTCTTTATTATAATTTAAATATATATAATATATATTATACTATAAAAAGGTCATTGTCAATAGCTAAGAAAAAAACAGGACTTTTTTTTGCCCTGTTTTATTTATTCATCTTTTTACATTGTTTACATTCTCAGTGATAATTTTATTACTTTTCAATATCCTGAGCAACATTCTCCACAGAATCACGTTTTTCTTTTTGCTCATGTTTTTGTTGTTTAATTAATTGTTTTCTTGATTGATTTTTTGTAAAGTCTATACCATAAGGTTCTCTTTCTTCTGTAACCTCAGCCATTCTTCTCATAAGTCTGATAACTTCTGGGTTATCTCTTTGCTCGCCAAGATAGAACTCCTCAACTTCACCAGTAGTTTTGTCAGTGAAATTATCTCTGATAGTATTTTTCATACTCTTATATTCACCTTCACTGATTAGATAAATTAATTCAAATTCTTCCTGTTCTTTGTTCTTAACAAGCATAGTTCCGTTAAGATTTAAATAATATTCATCGTTAAACTTTTCAACTTCAACTTGAATATCTTTCAATCCCTTAACTTTAACCTTATTTTTTGCAAGACTCTTTTTGATGTTTTTATAGATATCAACATAGTCTTCTTTGTATGTCTTATTTCTATTTGCAACCATACTAAGCTTCTTTATACCTTTTGAAGTGAGAGCAAATGGAGAAGCAAGTACAAATCCAATACCATTAAAAGTTTTCTTAATAAAACCAAATACATGACCAACGGCAGAAGCTGAGCCATATATAAGTTTACCAACTGCACCAGGAACGGCTGCTGTAACTTTCAAAAGACTGCTTCCAAGTTTAGGTGATGACTTATGTTCAATTCTATATTTATGATAATCTTTTTTGATTTGCTTTTTATAAGGTTTTGCTAAAAACTTCATGTTTGAAAGTTTCTTTGCGTCCTTGCCTATTCTATCAAATAGTTTTGAAAGGTAGGCTTTATCTTCTAAAATAGTTGAAACAAACTTGTTGTTTTTGCCAGAAGTTGAGTAGTTTTGAAGAGAATATTTTAACATATCAACCAGCATATCATTTGTTTTTGGAATATAGAAATCAATTTTTCTATCACTATTATTTTCATCATGAAGTAAGAAACCTGTAAACAACTCTTTATCGCTATCAATCATGTTTATAACTTCACCATAAAGGTTAAATTTAATCTCATCAGCAACTTGAAGAGCTAAAATATTTGAGAAGATAGCACCTTTATCAGTTTCATTGTCTACCTTTTTCATTGCAAACTCAATACACTTACAAATTTCTTCAACATCTTTTGCGTCTTCAATTTTTGTATTTTTAAAGTTATCAATTACAGAATTGATATTCCTTAAAATATAATCTTTATCAGCCTGTCTTTTATCTTTCAAAGTCATCTTCTTAGTTTCAAGACTTTGGAACTGAGGTGTATCTTTAACTTTTTCAGCCACACTTAAAGTAAAATCCATCTTGTTTTGAAGATGTTTAAGCTTTTCATCATACTTTTTAATATTTTCTTCTAAAAGAGCGATGTTGTCAATAAAAGGTATTAATTTACTTGGTTTAGTATAAATAATCTTTTCAGTTTTCTTCATAATTCCCCCTTAAAAAAGATTTAACGATATAAATATCTTTTTTACTTATATTAGCTCTATTAATTTTAAATTAAAATTATGTGATTGTCAATACTTTTCTAAAAATTAAGTCTAAAAATAAATGATTTACCTAAAAAATAAGCGAAATAGAACATTTCGCAAATTCTTTATTTTTAATTTTCTTTGTTTGAATCGATGAAAACCTTACTTTCTAAATCATCGTCTTTATTTTCTTCGTTAACGTCGTTTGTTTTATCTTTTTTGTTTTTTATCTTAACTCCATTATCAGCAACTACTTGGTCATCAATTATAATTTCAACACTCATCTTGTACCCAAAAGAACTTGACCTTATCTTTAAAATAACCTCTTTACTATCTATTTGAAGTTTATATTCCTCTCCCCTGATAAGCTGTGGCATGTAGTGGTCATCAATCAATTTGTCATCAATAAAGATTTTAAGATGAGCTCCTCTATTTTGTACTCTAATCTTATGATTTTCAATCTCAAAAGAATAATTTTTACTAGAAACAAAATATGTAACCACTAAAAAAATTAAAAGTACAAACATAATAGAAATGATAGCATATAACATAATTAACCTCGTGTGTTTTATTTTTTACAAAAATTTACAAATATATCAATTATTGTAAAAATATTAATAATTTTTATTAATTTTGTAAAATATTATACAAAATTCGAATGATTATTTAATGAAATTTGTAAAATTTTGTACAAAATTCGAACAGCTTTATTGTGGGAACTGACAAACTGGTGCAGTAATCATTGGGCCAATTTGAGAATGGATAGTAAGTTCTGCCAATATTGTAGCAATATTACTTGCAAGTACTCTTGCAACAGGACTTGTTTTGAAAAATTCTTCGGCATCTTCAAGTTCTTCATATTCACTTGTGTTTATGATAACCTCTACACTTTGAGCAACTTCGATAGAGAAGATACATTCTGGTTCAGGTTTAACATTTCTTTGAACAGTTACTTTAACAGCATCAGCTCTCAATCTTTCCACGCTTAGTTCATCCCAAACTCTCATATTGATTGAAGAATTTGGTTGTGGTTCATTTAATCTTTTATAATCAATTTTTTCTATAATAGGTTTGAAATTCATATTTCTTATAACATTTGCCATAATTTTCTCCTTAATAAATTATCTATTTAAGTTTAACATAAAATAATGTTAATGACAACTTAAATTAAGTGTTTTTTTGTTACAATAACAACTTTTTTGTATGCTATTGTTACTCATTTTCATTATCACTTAAAACTTCTAGTAATTCTTTTTGGCTTTTTCCTAAATCGCTATTTTCTTCACTATTTTGATTTTTTTGGTCGATATTTGAAACCTCTATGTCAATAACTGAGTTTTTTCTTGGTTTTTCTTTGTCTTTTTTATCCTCATCGATATCGACTTCTTCACTTAAAGATGTTTCTTTTATCTCTTGGACTTCAAGTTCGATTTCACTATCAATATTTTCTGTCAAAGAAAGATTTTCAATAAACTCATAAAGTTTATCTAAATTTGAATTAAGTTCTAGGTAATAACATCTGCCATCGTAAATTCCGTTGTTACCTCTAATAATATTAAAACCACTGCTGTTTTTTTGAACATTAATAAGAAGTTCATCAAATGGCATTTCGCTTTTGATAAAGGTTTTTTCAAATATAAACTTTATCCAAATGCCCTCTTTCATATCTTCTTTTACCAAGTTATCAATAGCAACCCCAAGTGCTGGAACTTGTCTTGCTTCTTCGATTGCATCGCAGAATATCTTTTCAAAGTCATCAAGATCAGATTGAGTCATTTTCACCTGCTGACCATTATTATAAATTTCTATACTTTGAACTTCATTAAAAAGTTCTTGTTTTGTAGTAAGATGACTACAAAGAAGTACTGGCAATATCATTAAAATAGAAAAAAGTTTAAACATAATTCACCTCTTAGGATAGTTTGTGAAAGTGTTTAAACTATATTCATAAAAATATTGTCGAGTTTATAATAATATTGTCACAATTTTATTTTATAGGATTTGTCTTAGGTAGATTTTTATTTCTTGGATATTTTTTGTCAGTATTCTCTATTTTATCAATGACTATTATTTCACGATTTCCATGCTGATCAATTTCAAACTTTTTAATTTCTTTTACCTTGCCTCCAAGTGTTTTGATAGCTTTTTCACCCTCTTTCAGTTCTTCACCAGCTTTAAGTCCCTTATACATCAAAACTTGTCCACCCTTTTTTACGTAGGGAATGAGATATTCACTTAAAGTAGCAACTCCTGCCACAGCACGAGAGATTGCATAGTCAAACTTTTCTCTTTTTTCTTTGACATAATCTTCTGCTCTGGCATGAACACAAGTTACATTTGTTAAATGTAAAATTTCAATAAGTCTACTCAGAAAATTTATCCTCTTTTGCAGGCTATCAAGAAGAACTAAATTTATATCTTCTCTTAATATCTTCAAAG
>CARBWQ010000094.1 GCA_948949055.1 uncultured Eubacteriales bacterium
CACTTTTGCCTAATGTGGTGATTGTTCCACCCTGACCATTAACAAAGGCGTAAATACTTTTACTTGTGCTGTTAGTTACAACTGGACTTGTATTTTTTACTTGAACAATTGTAAATGGGCTGAAGCTTGTAACCCTTGCGATTATTCCATATTGATTAACTATAACTGGAATTTCTTCAACGCCAACTATAACGCCACCTTCTCTCTTATAGTGATAAATTTTAAAAGTTGTGTCTGCGTTATTAGGATCATATCCTTCAGGGAACCCAAAAGCAACTTGCATGTAACTGCCGTTAGGAACTGTTTGAACAACACCACAAATTTGCAAATTAATTTCATAAGATGAAGAAGCGATAATATCTTCATCAGTAAGTTCGGTATCACGTTTTAAAACATCTTCCATTTCTTTTTCATTAGAAGGTTTGCTAGCAACAAGAATAAGTTGACTGCGTTGACTTTCAGCATAGTAGTTTTCATTTTCATCTTTGAAGTCTGTAATTGAAACATCTGAGTTGTCTAACAAAAGAGGATCGCCATAAACAGACATATAAAGTCTTCCGTCATTAAATATCTTACTACAAACAACATTCTTTCCACTGAATGAGAATGTTACAGGGAAAGGAACTTTCTTGCTATCAACACCAACGAGGTTAGAAGGAGTGATATAATATAAAGTTGAATTGTGAATATACATTTTACTTGGCGTAAGCGTAAATGAAATTGTTTTATCACCATCCCAATTAAAATTAGATATAGTCACATTTTCTTTAATTGTATCATTTCCACGAGAAGTGATAATGTCTATTCCTACATCAACACCATATTCTTCAAGCTCCAAAGTTTCACTATAAACAATACAAATATCATAAGTGCCATCTACACGCAAAGTACCAGTATTTGATGGAGTAATGGAAATAGCTCCAGGAGCTGTCTTGTAAGTTCCATAACCACTATTGCGATAAGGTGCACTTGTCGCTCCAATAAAGTGAGCTTCGGTGAGAGTTTCCTCTTTGTAGCCAAAGTAACATGGCTTACCAGCGTTTTCGCCAAATCTATCTGGTTCATTAGGATAGAAAGCACCACCACCTTCTAAGTTATAAGGATTGTTATCATCAGGAGCATAGTCTACTAATGCAAACTGAATATACTCAATTCCAGGATGAAGTATACATAAAATTTCATTGCCTTTATCAGCAAATATAGGGACATACACTATTCCAAATTCCTCAGCACCAAACCAAGGACTCCATTTAACTTCTTTACTTTCAGAATTAGTTGCACCAGTACGGAATACAAAGTATTTTCCTTCCTCTCTAAGTAAAGCTGTACCTTTATCTTCAAATGAGATATAGAGATTAAGAGCAAGCCCTTCATAGTCTGAACTCTCAATGTACTCACCAATAATTGTCATGCCATTATCGTCAGTGTCATCACCATAATCATAAGGTTTGAGTGCAGGATATTCAAGTTCAAACCCCGAAGATGAAATTACATTATCTTCAATATGGTCTTTAAATAAAGTATTTCCACCAACTAAAAACACATCATTAAGATTGTTGCTTGTGTCATTATATGTTACGTCAACTGCGTACCACATGCCTTCTACTTGAACATAGTTCCACATGTGTGGTTCATAACTAGATGACTCACTTCTCTTTGCATATCCTTGAACGCAAACGCAAGGAATATCAAGTCTATCCATAACAGCTTTGAAAGCTTTAGAGTAACCACCACATATAGCTTTACCATTTACAATTGCACCATATGCTGTGCTAATGTAAGAAGCGTCAGGAGTGTCGACGTTTTTGCCATCAATAATCTTTGTTCCAAAACTATACTCTGTAATTTCAGATATATATTTGTTTACATACTCAATCTGTTCTTTTGCACTGTCGCCTGCCTGTTTTGCTCCAACAACAATCTGCTCTAATTTTGCCTCATATTCTTGTATAGCACTATTCACAAGTTCAGTTGTGTTAATATTACCATTATAAAGAGTCAATGAACGGCTTGAGTCAAGATATGCAACAATGTTTGAGCCCTGTTGTCCTATACTTAAAGATGTTCCAAATAAGTCAACATAGAACAAATCAGGATTATCCATTATGTAAGCATCTCTTCCAGCAGAATATGCCTTAATAATGTTATCGTTTGCACCATCTAAATACGCTAATGCATCAGATGAACTTGTAACGCCATTATTAATCAACTCATATTCGACTTTTCCATTCTTAAACTCACCACTATTTACAAGAGCTTCAAATGCAGAGTAGAATTTCTCCACCCTTGAATCATAAGTTATACGACTATAAAAGTATCCGTCAGGTTTATCATTAGAAGTCGTTACTGCACTCGTTCTACCTAACAAACTTGAACAAAAAATCAGTGTAAAAGTTGCCAATATTGCGACAATGAAAGCACTGATATTCTTTTTAATTAATTTCATACAAACCTCCATTATTTTATTTGGCAGGCATAACCTTTATTTACCTGCTGACATTATGTAAATATTACATCTATATTATACAACTTTAAAAAGCTTATTGCAATATTTTTAATCAAAAAAAAATAGAATCAATTTGTAAAATTTTAGACATTAAAAAAAGTTTAAATAAAAAGAAGAGCAATTTTACTCTTCTTTTTGTATTTTATTATAATTCACTTTCAAGTTTAACTCCATCTGGGAAACCACATGGTGCTTTACATTCATAACCTGACATACATCTTGAACCCTTAGACTTTTCATTCAAATGGTTAGCCATTTTTATTGCAATTTCCTTTTGAGGAGATTGTAGAGTCTCAGCTTCAATATAAAGAGCATCTCTGTATTCCTTAGTCTGACCAAGAGTCAAATCTCTAATTTCTTTTTGAGCACATGCACATAATCTTTCATCAAGCTCTAAGATAAAGTCTTTATATTTACCTGATTCATTTACAGTAAGAAGAGTACCTTGTGGCAAGAATTCAGCAACAGAAGCTATATCTTTTAAGTACTCAGCTTTAAGTTCTTCATTATCGGCAATCATTGGTGGAATATAGAATTCATTCACCTTACTGAAATCATTTACAAATGATAGCTTGTCAATTGAAAAGTCAAGAGTTCTATGTCTTTGGCTTTGAGCAAGACAAGCAAAACTCATCTTATACATTCCTTGGAAAGTGCTTGAATAACTAGTTTTTAACATTGGGTCATCAAATAGAGAAAGTTCTCTATCCTTTCCGTCAACAAGTTTTTCAGAATACAAATTAAATTGTTTGCAGAATTCTACAAATTCTTTCATAGAAGGTATAAGTTTTTCGTAGAAGCTGTTGCTTGGGCTTTCTATCTCTCTTTCAAACCAGTGACACATATAATTTAATTGTCTAAAACTTACTGTATATTCCATATTTGTAGGAGTAAAAACTGAAATCATGTATCTTGCATTTTCCTGAGCGAGCTTTCTAGCCTTTTTGCCGTCTGGGTCAAAGAATTTGTTTGAGCCATTTGGATATCTCTTTTTAATTTCCTTTTCAAAGATATCTATCCACTTGTTATAAAGCTCATTTTGTTTTGGCTCGATTTCTTTCATAACTGTGTATCTTGCAGATTTTTCACTTGTGTTGTAATCATGTTCATTGTTAAGAACCATTGCAAGAGCCTTTGGAAGACCTGAAATTTCAAGAGTCAGCCATGAGTGACCAAAAGTAGAATGGTGACCACTATCTTCAACTTGATTAGCGATTCTTAAAATATTTTCAATAGGTTTTGCATTAAGTTTCTCAAAGTTGTCAGCCATATAACAAGTTGAGCCCATAAGCCCAGCTAAAATTCTATTAAATTCATAGTCATATTCTCTTGGAATTTTTCCAGCATAAGCAGTTGCTACTCTATCAACAAATTTATCAACTTCTATTGAATAATATGGCGAAAAATATATAATACCACCCTCTTCACGAGCCAGCTCTTCTTGAATTATGCTAAGAGTTTTTCTAATTTCTTCCTTACTTAAACACCCTTTTTCACCTGGCAACATTGTATGTAATTTAATACTAATATCCATTTAATCTATCTCCTTTTTTTCCACTATAAATTATATCATAGTTTTCAGTACATTTCAATAGGTGATTACAAAAAAAATGCACTAATTTTAGTGCATTTTTAATTTATTACTCAGCTGAAATTTCTTCTTCGTCAACAATTTCTTCCTTTGTTTCATTTACTGATTTAACTTCATTTGCAGTTTTAATATTTTTATATGTTTTTATTACTCTTATCAAATCATTTTTATGATCTTCATTTTGTTGTGCATTTATAACTGCTGGAATTGAATCCATGTTGATTTCAACATATCCGAAATGACGAACAACATCTGCTAGTAAAGTTTGTAATGAACTTGCACTTGCTTTCGCTTCAATAACTGACATGATTGATGTGTTTCCAATTTCGTCTTTATGATTAAGTAAATCTTGAATTTCCTCACCCTTACATACATCTAAAACGATAGTACAAAGAGTTCCAAATTCATCAGCTGGCATATTAGGTGCAAAATCTTTGCAAATGTGTCCAATGATATTTGCTCCTTCAAGATCGAGATTATCCAACTTAAATTGATCCATTTTTGCGAGTCTTCTTA
>CARBWQ010000095.1 GCA_948949055.1 uncultured Eubacteriales bacterium
AACAAATACCAATGCAAGCGAATATATAGACATTATCATTTGAAACATGCCTATACCTTCCATTCCGATTATGTTTGTAAGAGGAAGTCTAAAAAGTCCACCAAAAAATTTGCAGATAATTCCACTCAATATTAAAACAAAAGCACCATTTCCCACACTATTTTTCATGGTTTTAGAATGTCTAATTGCAAAAAAAAGTATGCAAAGAGCATACTAAGAAAAATTTAAAAAGTTGTCTTAAATTGTCATAAAAAATAATTAAAGTATGATATTCCCTTCACAATCTTTTGACAAATTGTTTAATTGTAGTTGCAATTTATTTTCATCTTCGCAAATTTTCGTCATTTTGCCATCTTTAAAAAGATAAGTTTCGCCAAAAATAGTAGCTTTATCTTCTTCAATAATAATATAGCTTCCTTGTGGAAGAGCATAGAATTTTTTGCCCATACTATCTGGCAAATAGTAATCATTTATCATGTCAAGAGCTTCACTACAAAACTCATTTCCTTTTTCAACATTGAAATGAGGAATAATCATTAAATCAAAAAGATCAATTCCATTTAAAAATTTTTTCCAACCCATTTGCATTTCATCTTCTGGATATTGATAAACGGTTTTTGCTAAATTCATCGCTCCTGCACTTTTCCCGGTAATCACTGCTTTTGAATTTAATATATGTTTTTTAAATTCAATTTCTTTTAAAAATTCAAGCTGACATTCAAGATAACCACCTTGAAGATACATTAAACTTGCATTTTCAATTATATCTTTTGCGTCACCCATTGTACGCTCATCTAGTACTACACATTTCTTAAAAGGATAACCCTCTTTTAAAAGTGCTTTATACATTAACTTTGCCGAAACCTCGTTGCCTTCATATTCTGACTTATTGTTACTTACAAAGACAAAACTTTCAAATTCTTTTACACTTTTCTTCAAGTTTTTGGCAAACTGATTTTTCTTATCAATTTCGCAACGCTTTTTTACACCATTGACATAGATGTTTTTAAAACTTTCACTAAGTAGAAATATCTTCATTTTTCTTTCCTTTTATTAAAACATATCTTCTGGAACTTTTTTTAAAGGCGTAATTAGAGTAAGTCTTATCGTCAGTCACCTCTCTAACTACTTTTATAAATTCTGGCAACTTTATATTTTCATCTTCGCTTGTAAGCTCAATTTCAAGTATAGCTCTTTGCTTTGCAAATGGATATACATCTATTTCAAAATACTTGCCATTTTGCATTAGACAATATCTATCTTTTCTAATTGATTTCAAATTTGTATCAGCATTGGCTAAATAAGTCAGATATTGACGTTCTGAAATACGTTGTTCAAACTCAACTCTGGTCATTGGAGAAATATTTCTCTTTGTGGTAAGAGTATAAATATAGCTACCTGCAAGTCCACGTTGTCTAACTCTTGTTTCTATTCCATCTTCTGAAATAAGGTAAGTTTGAATTATATTAACCTTCTTGCAATTTGCGAGTGATTCCAACTTTTGCAAATCTGGTTTTTCGATGAGATATTTACGTTCAATTTCAAAAGGAGTAGGCTCGCCTAATAGCGAACAAATTTCATTTATTAGTTTGCCCATTTTCCCTTCAAAGTTGGTTGAATTATCAATAACTCTAAAATGTGGATGACCTGTCCAACATTGAATAACTCTATCATCAGCCTCTCTTGCCTCTTCTAGACTTTCTCTTCTAGCATTATTATTAGAGGTATTATAATACTCTTCTGCACCTTTTGCGCAAGTCATCAAATGAAATACTCCATCATAATTGTCACGCAGATGAATAAAGTCCTCACCAAGTTCTTTTAAAATACGATCAAAATCTTCCTCTGTCACATAGGAACGGCAATCCATAAATCCTCTGTCACATACGAGCAATATTTTTTCGTCTGGAAGAGTTTCACAACATTCTTCATACATCTTTTCTTTTAAAATTTGGAGTTTGACAATTTGCTTTTCAAATTGATAGTAATCATTATTGTAAGCAGATAAGGAAATTCCATTTAGTACAAGCTCTGTTGCAGTTTCATTGACAAAAACCACTTTGTAACCACGCTTACTCATTTCTCGTTCAATATAACTTAGGCCTGTCGATTTTCCACCACAAGGACCACCTGTCAATACAATCTTAGTAAAATTTTTATTCATATTT
This sequence comes from uncultured Eubacteriales bacterium, assembly GCA_948949055.1. Taxonomy (GTDB): domain Bacteria; phylum Bacillota; class Clostridia; order Christensenellales; family UBA1242; genus Caccovivens. The sequence goes on from CARBWQ010000095.1 coordinate 2,169, forward strand.
TCCTCTTTTTATGTAATAAAAATAAGTTATTATTTTCCATCAGACTTTCTCAAACTTCATTCCATTTAGCTTATAGCTTGGCTAATGGGATTATTATTCTAATTTTTTTAGTTGCACTAGACTTCCACAAAAGCCTCTCGGCTTTTACTCTTGCCAAAGGCAAGTATGCGACAATCGTCGCAGTGGAAGTCTAGTTCCAAACACCTTTCAAACAAAATTGCCCGAGTTTACCACCCAAGCAATTTTTTAGTTATAGATAATTTTCATCATCATCAAAGGTATTAGCTTCTCTCACATTGTTATCTTTTTCAGTAATAAGTTTTGAACCGTTTATAACCTCTGCACTAGAAACATGTATAGTCTTTCCGTTTGGAGCTTTAAAGCGAGGGTTATCAAAAATTACATAAATACAATTTACATCTTTATAGTCACTTTGAGGGAAGCTATAATCCTCTCCATCTGTAAACAAAATTTTATTTACTTTCTTATCTTTGGAGAAAGACCTGACAGCTAAATCTATATCTGTTCCACCTCTGCCTACAAATCTATAATCGTCAATGTCTTTTGTCTTTTTAATTTCAGTAAAGCCATAAAATGAGGTATCGAAACAACCTATTTTAAGTCTAGCATCTTTACTCGAACCATCTTTATTATAAGTATGCTTTATAATTGTTTTAACCTGTCTTAAAAAGCTTCTCAAAAGTTCATCATTAATACTTCCACTAGTGTCTAGGATAACCTCTGTTGAAGGTTGGTCAGTAGAATCAAGCCTTTCAATACGAGCACAATAATAATTGTCACGGTTGGCTCTGCGATAGCTCCATCTTTGTTCTTCTTGAACAAATTCCTTTTTAAGCAGTTTTTTCCAAGATACAACCTCTTTTGCCTCGCCAATTTCTCCAAATCCACCACCAGACACTCCTCCGATACCCTTGCCTGATGAATGAGAACGTTCTTTGATTTCTTTTCGGATCTTGTCGGCCATCTCTTTTTTCATTTGTTTATTCATTTTAGAGAATTCTCTTTCAAGAGCTTCATAGTCTATTTTTTCAGAAGAGTCACCATCTTTGCCATCGTTCTTTTCAGGATCTTTTGAATTTAAGTTGTCTTGTTCATTCTTAAACTTGTTTTCTTCTAACTCTTTTCTAAATTTATCTTCGACCTCTTCGCCCTCTTCGTCCTCATCTTCATCTTCTTCATCGTTTTCATCTTCTTCATCGTCTTCATTATTTTTATCTTTGGACTTTTTCTTCTTTTTTTCCATTTTCTTTAAGGCTTTTTCCCAACCACTATGGTTTTCAGGTCCTTCTTCATCTAGGTCAGAATCAAAATCATCCTCATCTTCATAATCTTCTTCATCGCCATTTTCTGATGAGCCATTTTCTTGGGAACTATCATCTTTATCCTTTGACTTGTCTTTTCCGTTAGAAGAATTAGGTTCGTCATTTTCATCTTCTAAATCATCTTCGCCTTCATCGCTACCTTGACTTCCACTATTTCTATCGTCTTTGCCTTTATTTTTATCTTTATTCTTTCCACCACCTTGGCTAGAACCTTCATCTCCACTTTCTTCATCTTCACCGTCATAACCTTGGCCACCACCTTGGTTTGATCCTTGACCCTGTTGACCAGAGCCTTGACCTCCACCTTGCTGACCTTGGCCAGATTGATTTTCTTGTTCTTCACCACCTTGTTGTCCCTGTCCTTGACCTTGCTGTGATGCCTGCTGTTTCATTTGTCTTCTACGTTCTCTTCTTTCTTCCATTAAGACTTTATACATTTGTTCAGCCGACTTATCAGCAGCTTCTGGTTTATCAACAGTACCTTCTGGTAAATTCAAGCCCTCGTTTCTTATAATCTCATTGATAACAGAGTCGGTTGCAATATTCCAAACACTTATATTTTTTAATTTACCATCTCTATTTTTCATACGAGGTATGTGATTAAAAGCCACATGCATAACTTCATGTGCTGTAACTGCAACTTTTTCATCATAGTTAAGCTTATTCATGAAATCAGGATTAAAACAAACATTTTCGCCATCAGTCCAAGCTGTTCTTTGTTGACGCGAATATTTAAATTTAAGTCCTGACATAGCTGTACCCAAAGAAGGGAACTTTCTAAGTACAGCTTTTTTCAAATTTTCAATCTCTTCATTGTTTACAAATTTATCAAAAATGCCCATATATAAATCCACCTTGAATTTTATTTAATCATATCAGATTATCTATCAATTACTCTGCCTTATAATAAAGTGATAGAGAAATTATCGCTCTATTAATTTTATCACGATTTCCCTTATTAATCAAGATGACAATTTGTAAGTTTTTAGGAAGTGGATAACCATTTAATACTTTGCTTTCCAAAAGTCCCTTAAATTTATATTGTT
>CARBWQ010000096.1 GCA_948949055.1 uncultured Eubacteriales bacterium
ACTATGATATAGAAAAAGCTCAACGAGGAATCATTTATATTGATGAAATTGATAAGATAGCAAGAAAGACTCAGAATGTTTCAATTACTCGTGATGTTGCAGGCGAAGGAGTACAACAGGCACTCCTTAAAATTCTTGAAAGTACTGTGGCGAGTGTTCCTCCTCAGGGTGGAAGAAAACATCCTCATCAAGAGATGATACAAATAGATACAACAAATATTCTCTTTATTTGTGGTGGTGCTTTTGTAGGTCTTGATAAAATTGTTGAAAGTAGAAATAATGATACTTCTCTTGGCTTTAATGCTCGAATAAAAGATGAACATGAAAACAAAGTTAATAATTATGTTAAAGATATTCAACCTAATGACTTTATAAAATTTGGCTTAATTCCAGAATTTATCGGAAGACTTCCTGTTGTGGTAGGTCTTGATGAGTTAGATGAAAAGGCATTAGTAAAGATTTTGAAAGAACCTAAAAATTCTTTAATTAAGCAGTATAATCTTATGTTTAAAATGGATAATATGAATATAGAGTTTACAGAAGATGCTGTAAGTGCTATTGCCAAAAAAGCCATTGAACTTAAAACGGGCGCAAGAGGTCTCAGGACTATAATTGAGTCTAAAATGACAAAACTCATGTATGAAGCTCCAAGTTATAAGGATGTTGAGAAAATAATTGTTACTGCCAAATTTATCGAAAATGATAATGAAGAGCCAGGATTAATTAAAAAAATAGATGATAAAAAAGAAGTTTGCTAAATACTTCTTTTTTATTTTATCAAGTTTAGTCTAATGTTCATATAAAGAAATAGGAGGTATCATGAAAGGAATATTTAATATATTAGATCAATCTAATAATGCTAATAATATTTATACTATGACACAAAATGCTAGGCTAGACATTATAGGAGAGTTGGAGGCTATAATTGGTTACGAAACGCATTTATTGCAGGCCTCTTTGCCATCAGCACAAAAGACAATAAAAGATATTGCGAGAGAAGAAAAATTGCATGTAGGTCAATTATTTGGATTGCTATTCAAATTAGATCCTGAAAGCAAAGAACAATTTGAGAGGGGATTGAAAGAATTTCAAGAAACTGATGAAAAATAATTACCATTTTGGGTAATTTTTTTTATTTTTTTAATAATAATAGTTGACAAATAATTTATTTATAGATATAATAATAAAGCAAGTTTAAAAACTTGATGTATTAAGTTGCGGGCGTGGCGGAATGGCAGACGCGCTTGTTTAAGGGGCAAGTTCGAAAGAGTGTGGGTTCGACTCCCACCGCCCGCACCATTGAAAAGACTTTTAGTGCAGAGTCTTTTTTTTATTTATTAATATTTTTTTTATAAATTTTTAAAGTTTTTGTCAAAAAATAAAATTAAATGACTTTTTTTGATAAAATGTTGAAAATTGTTTGGTTTTAACTCGAAATAATGATAGAATATGAACATAACTGAGGAGAAATATGAAAAAAGTATCAAAAATTTTAGTAATTGCATTTATTGTATTGGCTTTGCCAATTTTAGTGGCTTGTGGTGGTAATACTGCTGGTGAAAATGATAATCCAAAACCAGATATAGTGCCAACAACTTATACTATAACTTTCGACTTAAATTCAGAAGATGTAAGATTAAATAATCCAGAAAAAATTGGGGATGAAAATAATTATTATTCTGTTACAAGCGATGACGAATGTTTAATTGCTTATATTGATTCTCATAGTGTTGATGTTTTATCTGAAATTGATAAAGATACTGTGGTAACAATCTCTATATATACTTCAATCTTTGTTGAAGATATAGAAATTAAATTGAATAACAATGATGCTGATTATACTGCAACTGATGTTGATGATTATAAATGCTTTGAATTGACTTTTACTATGGAAAGTGATGTTACTATTTATGTTAATGGCATTTTAGGAATGATATTTTAATTTATAGTTTTTATTTTGTTGATTCAAATTTAAATCTCTAATATATTTAGAGATTTTTTTTTAATTTGCTTTGTGTAATTATGAGATTGTGTTATACTTAATGTGAAATTATAGGAGATATTATGATAAAGAGTGATATTAAATCTATTTATGAAAAAACAAATGATTTTATTAAAGAAGAAGTAACTGTTGCTGGTTGGGTAAAAAGTTGCAGAACAAATGGTAAATTTGGTTTTATTGAATTGACTGATGGAACTTGTTTTAAAAGCATACAAATCTTTTTTTCAAAAGAAAAACTGTCAAACTTTGATATAGTTGAAAAGATTAATACTGGTTCTTCGATTTTATGTAAGGGTAAAATTGTGTTGACGCCAGAAAATAAGCAACCATTTGAACTTCAAGCTGAAAGCGTTACAATAATTAATGCAACTGATAATGAATATCCACTTCAAAAGAAAAGACATTCACTTGAATTTCTTAGAGAAATAGCTTATTTAAGACCAAGAGCAAACCTTTTTAATGCTGTGTTTAGGGTGAGAAGTAAACTTGCTTTCATTTTACATGAGTTCTTTGAAAATAAGGGATTTGTTCATGTTCATACTCCTTTATTTACATCATCAGATTGCGATGGTGGAAGTGAACTTTTTAGAGTTACTACACAAAATATCTATGAAGAAAATAAATGTTTTGACCCTAAGGATGAACTTTTTGGCAAAAAGGTTTATTTGAGTCCAACAGGTCAGCTTGAAGGTGAGGCTTGCGCTTTCGCTTTTGGAAAAATATATACTTTTGGACCTTCATTTAGAGCTGAAAATAGTAATACAACTCGACATGTTAATGAGTTTTGGCATTTAGAGCCAGAAGTTTGTTTTATGGACCTTAATGGGCTTATGGATCTAGAAGAAGAGATGATGAAATATATAATGACAAACATCTTAAAACGCTGTCCTGATGAAATGAATTTCTTTAATGAGTTTGTTGATAAAGGTTTATTAGAAAGATTAAATAATGTTATAAACAGTGATTTCGGTCATATCACATACACCGATGCTATTGAAATTTTAAAGAAGAATAATGATAAATTTGATTATCCAGTTGAATGGGGTAGTGATATTCAAACTGAACATGAAAGATATCTTTCAGAAGTTGTCTTTAAAAGACCTGTATTTGTAACAGATTATCCAAAGGAAATTAAGGCTTTTTACATGAAGCAAAATGAAGATGGAAAGACTGTTAGAGCTTGTGACCTATTATTCCCTGGAATAGGAGAGGTAACTGGTGGAAGTGAAAGAGAAACCGATTATGATAAACTTTTAAGTCACATGAAAGAATTAAATTTAAAAGAGGAAGATTATTGGTGGTATCTCAACTTGCGTAAGTTTGGCTCTGTTGAACATAGTGGATTCGGTCTTGGTTTCGAACGTATTTTAATGTATATCACTGGTGTTTCAAATATAAGAGATGTTATTCTTTTCCCAAGAACTCCTAATAATTGTGAATTTTAATTGAATTACTAAAAAAGCAGTCAGATAGACTGCTTTTATTTTATAAATTTGTCTTAGTTACTAAATTTTTAAAGTCTAATGGATATTCAATAGAAAAATGAAGCTTTCTATTAAGATATGGATGAAAGAATGAAATTTCCTTGCAAACTAAGGCAGTATGATCAATTAATTCACTTTTATTTCCATATAATTCATCTCCAACAAGAGGGTGATTAATTGAGGATAGATGTACTCTAATCTGATGAGTTCTACCATGTACTAATTTAAGTTGTATTAAACTATATTTTTCATTACTATTGATAGGGTAGACATAGGTTATGGCTTCTTGTCCATCATCTGAAATTATACGTTTTTGCTGATTTATTCCATTTTCACAGACTGTTTGAATTTTATTGTTTATAACTAGTTTGCTTTCTATGTGTCCTTCGCATACTGCAAAATATGTCTTGTCAATATCTTTTATTTTATTTTGAGATATGCTATCTTTTGCTACTATTATTATTCCAGCTGTATCTTTATCCAGTCGGTTGATTATTCTAAGAACAAAATTCTTATCTTTTTTAGCCATATAACTGCAAATTCCACCGGCAAGGTTTTTAGTATAATGTCTTTTATTAGGCATACAAGATATGCTACTTGGTTTGTTAATTAGTAGGTAATATTCATCCTCAAATACAATATCTAGGTCTAGTATGCAAGGCATAATAGTTGTTTTTGTGTTTGGACTGTTATTAATTTTCAAGATGTCATTTGCTTTTAATTCTTTTCTAATATTTACTATTTCACCATTAACAAGAATATTACCCCATTCCTTTCGAAGATTTGAAATATAGTTTTCAGAAAACTTTTGTTCTTTCAAAAAATAGTAAATGTTTTTATAATTCTTTTTAATTTTAAATTCTTGCAGTTTCATGATTATATTTTATCATATCTTTTATAAAAAACAAAACATTAATAAAATTGCTTGACAAAAATATTATAATAAATATAATTATAAAAGATAAAAGCAATGATAAAAGAGTAGTAACAAGATTTCTTAATCTCAGAGAGCCTGCTATAAGCTGAAATGTA
>CARBWQ010000097.1 GCA_948949055.1 uncultured Eubacteriales bacterium
GCTTGATAAAGTTCCTATTAGATATATTAGAAAGCAAACGGTTGCTAATAATGAAAGATATATTACAGAAGATTTAAAGTTGCTAGAAGAAAAAGTTTTAGGTGCCGAAGAAAAGGCGATTCAGCTTGAAAGCGACATATTTAATCAAATAAAGAAAATACTCCTTAAATATATTAGCACTTTCCAGCAAATAGCTTCGGCAGTAGCTATGCTTGATGCAATTCTTTCATTGGCAGTGGTTGCAGTTAAAAATAATTACTGTAAGCCTTCGATAAACTCCCATGTAAAGGAACTTAAAATTGTAGATGGTAGACATCCAGTTGTAGAACAATTTTTGCAAAAGGGACAATTTGTTGAAAATGATACATTCTTAGATGATGAAGATAATAAGATTATGATTATTACAGGACCAAATATGGCTGGAAAAAGTACCTATATGAGGCAGGTTGCTATTATAACATTACTTGCTCATATCGGTAGCTTTGTGCCTGCGAGAGAGGCTTCTATTCCAATTACAGATAGAATATTTACAAGAGTAGGGGCTAGCGATGATTTGGCTTTTGGTCAAAGTACATTTATGGTTGAAATGAGTGAAGTCGCTTTAATTCTCGCCAATGCAACAGATAAGAGTTTGGTTGTCCTTGATGAGATAGGAAGAGGAACATCGACTTTTGATGGGCTTAGTATCGCTTGGTCAGTGGTAGAACATTTATCAAATAAATATAAAGCTAAAACACTGTTTGCAACACATTATCATGAGCTTACCGAACTTGAAGGAGTTCTTGATGGCGTAAAGAATTATAAAATCGCTGTTAAAGAAATAGATGATAAAGTAGTATTTTTGAGGAAAATTGTTAGAGGTGGTGCAAACAAGAGTTTTGGTGTGGAAGTAGCAAGGCTTGCCGGACTTCCAGTTGATGTACTAGATAGAGCAAAAGAGATTTCTGAAAATCTAGAAGCAGTTAATCAAAAGTTAGATATGAATATATTTAAGGAAAGAAAGGCACAGGCAGAAGGAAATACAAAACTTGCGTTAAGCATTTTATCTATTTTAAAAGATATAGATATAAATAGAGTTTCGCCTATGCACGCATTTGATATACTTAGTGATTTAATTCAAAAAGTCAAGGAGGATTAAAGATGAAAATAAATGTTTTAGAGCCAAGTGTTTATAACAGGATTTCAGCAGGTGAGGTGGTTGAAAGACCAGCTTCTATTGTAAAGGAACTGGTTGAAAATAGTATAGATGCTGGTGCTAAAAACATCAGAATTGAAATTGAAGAAGGTGGAATAAAAAACATTACAATTTCAGATGATGGCTGTGGTATCGAAAAGGAAGATCTTACAGTTGCATTCTTGCCTCATGCCACAAGTAAAATTAAACAAGCTGATGACCTTGACAGTATATTAAGTTTAGGTTTTAGAGGTGAGGCTCTTGCAAGTATAGCTTCTGTTTGTCAAGTAAAACTATCTTCTAAAACTCCTCAAAACTCAGTAGGTTATTCTATTAAAGTTGATGGTGGTGAGTTTGGTAAAGTTGTAGAAATTGCACGGGCTAATGGTACAACAATAAGTTGTTCAAATTTATTTTTTAATACTCCTGTGCGTGCTAAGTTTTTAAAGAAACCTAAGGCAGAGGAATCAGAAATTACACATTTAATTGAAAAGCTCATGCTTTCATATAGCGATATATCTTTTCAGTATTATGTTGACGGCAAACAGATATATAATACAACATCATGTAGTATGTCTGACATAATATATACAATATATGGAAGAGAGATATACGATAACTTAGTAGAAGTAAATTACGAAGAAGATGGATTTAGAATAAGAGGCTATATTACAAAACCTAAAATTTCAAAGAGTAATAGAACATATCAAACCCTTTTTATAAATAACAGATTTGTAGAAAATCCTTTAATTTCTGCTTGTATACAAAATATTTATTCTACTTTCTTAATGAAAGGAAGATTTCCTGTTTATGTGATTTCTCTTCAAGTTCCTCCACAATCAATAGATGTTAATGTTCATCCTTCAAAGAGAGAAGTTAGATTTGAAAACCCAAGTTTTATCTATGGCATAATGAGAAGAGCAGTAGAAAAAGCACTTCTTTCAATAGACCAAATACAAAATTTCTTAGGACGAAATAGGTATAGTGCGCCTGTTGAAGAGAAGGAAGAAGATCCATATGAAAATAGCTTTTTAAATGAAAATATTGCTAAGCCACAACCATCAACTGATGAAGATAATCAACCTTTCTTCAAGAAAAGTGGAATTAGTGTAGCTCCATTTGAAGGAAGAAGCTTTAATATAGAGTATTCTGATAACACAAGTGGTGGTGTTGATGAAGTTGAAATTGATGTTACTTCAAATAAAATAAAAGATCAAGATATAAAAGATCTTGAAAATATGACAGTCAAAGAAACAATAGTGACATCTAAAAATGGCTCAGTATTTTTCTTTGATCAATCTGATGAAAAGTTTTTAAGAGATATTGAAAGTGAAAACAAAAGCTTCCTAGAAGCTTCTGTTAAAGATGAAATGGTGATATTAGGCACAATATTTAAGACCTATATTGCTATTGAATATCGTGATGCAGTGTATTTTATAGATCAACATGCTGCGCACGAAAGACTTTTATATGACAAACTAGTTGAGAGTATTGATAAAGGTAATAATGCTAGACAACAGCTTCTTGCTCCTTATACTTTTACAGTTGGTGCAAAAGAATCACAGTCTATTGATTCTTTATTGCCATGTCTTGAAAAAATTGGATTCCAAATCAATAAAGATGGCTATACTTATGTTATTACTGAACTGCCATATTTGCTTTCTTATATTGACCTTGCCAAATTTGTAGAAGAGGTTATTGCTGATAGCGAAACATTAGAAAGAAAAGCAAGCGATTTCATTAATGCTAAACTTTGTCAATCTGCTTGTAAACATGCTATAAAAGCTGGTGACAAAATTTCAAAAGACGAATGTGCCTATTTAATTGAAGAAGTGCGAAAGGGTATCATGCTTTGCCCACATGGCAGACCAATCACTCTTGTAATAACAAAACATGAATTTGAAAAGATGTTTAAGAGGATTGTCTAGAATGAAAAATAAAGTTTTAATTCTTATTGGTCCTACTGGTGTTGGCAAGACAGAAACATCTATTAAACTCGCAAAAAAATTTAATATGGAAATAATATCAGCAGACTCAGTTCAAGTTTTTAAAGAATTTGATATTGGTTCAGCTAAAATTACCCAAAATCAAATGCAAGATATAGTGCATTATGGAATTGATATTTTATCTCCAAATGAAGAATTCTCTGTTAGTGATTTTGTAGAATATACAAAAGACAAGATAAGTGAGATTATCTCTAAGGGAAAAGTACCTTTTATCGTAGGTGGTACGGGATTATATATTAAATCATTGGTTGAAGGGTATAATTTAGGTGGAACTTCAAGGCAAAGTGAATTCAGAAAGGAATTGGAATTGATTGCAGATAGCGAAGGTTTGGAAACGTTGTTTCAAAAGCTTGTAGATTTGTCACCAGAATTAGCAAGTAGCATTGATAAAAATAATAAAGTTAGAGTTATAAGAGCTATTGAAATAGCGACATTTGGTGGTGAAAAGTTAAAAGTTAAAGATGACAATTTTGAATATAAAGTCCTTGCTCTTACGAGGCCAAGAGAAGAGCTTTATCAAAGTATCAACGCTAGATGTGAAAAAATGATTGAAAATGGACTTGTCGAAGAGGTCAAAAATCTTTATGATAAATATGGTGAATGTCAGCCTATGAGGGCGATAGGTTATAAAGAAGTTATACCATTTATAAAGGGTGAAATTTCTAAACAAGAAATGATAAGCTTAATTAGTCAGCATACCAGAAATTATGCAAAAAGACAGTTGACATTTATAAGAGGTCTTGAAGACGTGACATATTTTGATATAAACGAAAAGACTTTCTTTGATAAAATGGAGGAAGAAATAAGAGCATGGTTGAAAACAGAATAAAATTAGCAGAGGAAAAATTAAAAAAACAATTTGAACGCATAGATGATATAGCTTTTGTCAATCAAAAAAAAGTTTTGGAAGCTTTTATTGAACTTAGAGTATCTTCTCAATGTTTTAATGGAAGTACAGGTTATGGCCATGGAGATATAGGAAAGGAAACTTTGTGTAAACTTTATGCAAAAGTTTTTGGTGGAGAAGATGCTATTATAACACCACTTCTTACTTGTGGTACACATGCTATATCAACTGTGCTTTATGGTTTGTTAAGGCGTGGGGATATGATGCTCGCAGTTACAGGACTTCCTTATGATACAATCCATAAAACAATATTTGGCAAAGATAATGGTTCTTTGCAGGATTTGGGAGTTACTTATAAGCAAATAGACCTTATTGGAACAGGTGAGTTTGATTTTGAAAAAATTTGTAAAGTAGTAAAAAAAG
>CARBWQ010000098.1 GCA_948949055.1 uncultured Eubacteriales bacterium
GCAAAGGTGCATTTAAAAGAGCATTATGGCCTATTTTAGACTTGAATGCAATTATCATACTTGCATCAATATTTATTTGGGTTATCGCACCTTCTTCAATGAAATGCTTTGCAATAGCTCTTATAATTGGTGCTATCCTTTCAGTATTTAATTCCTTAGCTGTTTTGAGAGGACTTGTAAAAAATTATCTTGCAATAAATAGCACAAAAGCAAAAAGAATGCGTCTTTATAGAGATAAAAACGTTCGTGAATTTAAAGAAGATATAAAAGTGGAACAGGAAGCTATTATTGAACAAAACAATGAAAACTTACCTAATTTAGAGGAGGTAAGCAATGACTAAGAAAATGAAAATGCCATTTGACCAAAAATTAGAACAAAAAGTCGTTGGCTCAAAAATGAAAATATCTAAAAACTTTGTATATTATATCATTGCTCCACTGGTTATATTGCTTGCAGGAATTATCTTAATGTGCACAGTAGGATTCAACTTAGGTACAGATTTTACTGGTGGAAGCACTTTTAAAATTTATGTAAATAATGATAATGCAATAGAAAACGCTACCAAATACGACTTAGATAATGACAAAGATTATAAAGTTGTGTATGACAAAATTGAAACTATTTTGAGTAAAAATGGTTTAAAGATTGTATCTTATAGAACATCAACTATGGATATATCTGAATATAGAGTTTTGAGTGGACAGGCAATTGAAGTTATCTACCAAAATAGAGCAGAAGGTGATGATATTATTTCAGAAAATGAAAGTATACGAAATCAGCTTTTGACTGAATTTAATTATGACAATTATGACAAGGCTATATCAAATTTTGATAAAAGAATAGGCAGAAGTGCATTTAATTATTCTATGGAAATTTTAGCAGGCATTGTGGTTGGTCTTGCACTTGTAATTATCTACATGTTAATTAGAAAGTATCGTGGCTTAACTTTAATGATGATTATGCAAATTGCACTTGATTTACTGTTATTATTAGCTTTACTTTTAATATGCAGATCTGTGGTAAATTTAAGCATAGGAATTGCATTTATAACTTCATTTGTTATTTCTATAATTAATTCATTTATCTTCTTAGATAAAATAAAATATGGCTGTAAGACTGGAAAGTTTGAAAATATGAGCAATAATGACGCTGCTGATCTTACAGTTAAAGAACTTTTTGTAAAAAGAAGTTTGGCTTATATTATTATAGCTGTTATGACTATATTATTTATAGCAATATCAGTATCAGGTGTAAGAGAAATTGCAATTTCAATTTTGTTGGTTTTAGTAAGCACTTACTATACATCAAACTTCATTATGCCGGCACTATGGTCAGTAATTTATAAACCTAAAAAAGATAATGCAAAATCAAAGAAAATAAATTAACTATTAAAATCCATGAGTTATTCATGGATTTTTTTTAATAAATCAAAAAGTTTTTACAAAATATATTGACAAAAATTGTATTGTTTGATATAACATATATGACGAATGTGTAAAAATTACATTTTTATATTAGAGAGGTTAAAATGAGGCTTGGAATAATTGGACTTGGACATGCTTTTTTAAAGCAATTTAATGCAATTAAAAAGACAAAACAAATCCAACTTGTTGCTATTTGTGATATAGAAAAAGATAGACTAGATAGGTTCTCGGAAGAGGGTATATTTAAAACAACCAATTATCAAGAGCTTGTAGAATACTGTGACTATGTTCTTATAGCTTCACCACCAGATACCCATTTTGAAATAGCTTATTTTTTTATCAATCATGGTATTGGAATTTTTATAGAAAAACCAATTGTAATTGGTCTTAAAGAACTAAGAAATCTAGAAAACTTACTTAAATTAAATGACAGTCAATATTATAATACTTTACATTTTAGTTTTGGTGAAGAAATTTTATGGTTTAAGAAAAACGTTTCTAAATTTTCAATCCCTAATAAAATTAAAGTTTTTATTTCTGATAAGTATGTAGAAAACAAACATATAAAGGAGGAAAACTTATCATTAAATGGTGCATATTTAGATGAAACAATAAATCCACTAAGTGCAATTGCAAATATATTTGGTTATAATTTAAAATCTAATGGATTAACTACAAAAAGCTTTATTAATGATAAATATGACTATTTCGCATACTCACATTTTATTTTAAACGACAAAATTCCTATTGAGATAGAGGTAGATTGGAACAAAAACTCAGATGAAAAATTTATAGATTTATTTTATGATGATTTCACTATAAGATTAAATAGTAAAGACCAAAATGTAGAGAACTTGACGACAGGAGAAATTCTTTTCAAATCAAAAGGGGATAGAATGGTTAATCATTATCTAAACTCATTTAAAGAGTATTTCGAAAATGGTGAAAACAAAGAAATATCTTTCAAGTTGCATAGGGAGTTGTTAAATAATTATGAAAACTAATTTTATATTTATCGCTGGTATTCCAGCTTGTGGAAAAACAACAATAGCCAGAGAATTGGCCATCAGGCTAAATGCAGACAAGGTTATTGACCTTGACGTTTTGAAAAACAGTTGTAAACTATTTGTAAATTCTGATAAAGAGCCTTATTTATACACTACATCTCATGAAGCCTTTAATGTTGAGGGATTAAGTTTGATTGAAGGCTTTTTAAGGTATTCTAGGTGTATTCAAACTTATCTATTAAATCTTTTAAAACAATTATATAATGAAAGGGTTGTTATAGTTGAAGGTGTCCAATTATTGCCAGAGATTTTAGAAAAGATTGATAAGAAAAAAGCAAACTGTTATTTCTTTAATTTAATTATTGATGAAAAAGGTGAACTTATAAATAGAATCAATTATAAACTCAAAAATAGGCAAGGAAAATGGATTGAACATTTGTCTGAAATATTAGAGTTGCAAAACTATATAAAAAATCTACCAAATCAAAACAATATAGTTAATTTAGAAAAAGAAAAAACGATATACGAAATTATGGAGGAACTTAAAAATGAAAATTTATATTCATAATAATAACACTTGCACAAGGGTAAAACTTTTTGGTGAAGATGTTACAAACACCTTTGTTAAAAATGGCTATACACTCGTAAATAAAGAAGATGAAGCTGATTTTATCATCATAAACACATGCAGTTTTTTAAAGGTAAAAGAGGATTTCTTTTTGAATAAGATTAGAAATATAAATAATAACCTACAACCCAATCAAAAAATTGTAATTATTGGTTGTCTTGCCAGTGTAAACAAAAGCGCGATAGAAGAAATCAGCAGTGAAATTATAACTTTCGGAAGAGATTTGGACGCGATAAGAGAATACTTTAATATGCCAATTCAAATTGAAAGTAAAGCTACACAAGTTGTTGACAAACTTCCTTTCAAGAAAAAGTTCCTCTATGTATTTAATAGAATATTTTTACATAGCAAACATATTGAATATAGATTAAAAAGAAATAAAGTTTGCTATTTACAAATTTCGACAGGTTGTCGAGGAAATTGTTCTTATTGCAGTGAAAAATTTACTACTAAACTGAAAAGTAGAACTATTGATGAAATCATAACTGCAATAAAAGATGGGCTTTCAAGAGGTTATAATTTATTTGCATTAAATTCTGATGATGCTTCTGCTTATGGAAGAGATATTGGTAGTAGTCTAGAAGAACTATTGCAAAGAGTAGTGGAATTAAAAGAAAAATTTCATATTACCATTCCAGAATTCAATCCTCATGGCATAACTGAAAAAGTTCAAGAGCTTTTAAAAGATAAAAAGTTTTTATACATAACTGTACCTATGCAATCTGGTTCTCAAAGAATATTAGACCTAATGAATAGGCCTTATAAAATTGATGAGGTAATTCCGAAATTGAGAGAAATTAAAAAAAATAACAAAAAATTGAAGATTAATACTCATGTTATCGTAGGATTTCCTGGCGAAACACAAGAAGATTTTGAAATGACTAAAAAGGTTTTAAAGACGGGTGTTTTTGATAGAGTAAAGGTTTTCAAGTTTAGCGAAAGACCAAATACCTTAGCATGTACTCTTCCAGATAAAGTAAGTGAGCAGGTAAAAGAAATCAGAGCAAAAGAAGTTTTAAAAATAATTAAAAAGATCAATTTAAAACATTTTTCTCTTACAAATTTAATCTTAAACAAGGAGCAAATTAAATGATTACAGAAGAAATTGAAAAACAAAGCTGGATTTTTCCTTCAAATGTCAAAATTGATTTGCTTGATTATGTACTAGATGAAAATGGGGAATTTTGGATTATAGTTGAATTACATGAAGATTCTGTAAAAGCTTTTAAAATTTATCAGCTTGACGACGCATCGCAAAAACTAAATCATTGGACGAATAAAACTTATAGCAAAATGATGAGAGAAGCAACGATTGTTATACCAAATAAAATAAAGTATATTTTTAAACCAAGAGAATTTTATAAGGTTCATAAAGAT
>CARBWQ010000099.1:0-2288 GCA_948949055.1 uncultured Eubacteriales bacterium
TTTATTATTTTAGTTTAAGAAAGGAAGTAAGGTGTCAATATTTGATCTTTCAAGTTCGGTGAGCTTATCTAAGATTTCATCAAGTTCTTGTGAAACTCCACTGTGATCAGCTTTATCTTTGTAACAGGTGAGTACTCCTAAGAAAGTACCCATAAGCAACAATTCGGCAATATGTCTTGTTGTTTTATCTGAAATTGTTGACATATTTATTGAACTCCAAAGTTTTGCCTTTTCAAACCAGTTGTTATCTTTTAAGCCCTCAATGCGTTCTGCTTTTGCAAGAAGTTCACATTCTTTTTCAAGTAAAAGATATTTGTCCTCCTCAGTTGCAAGTTCTCTTTTAAGATCATCATTTTTAACTTTTGGCATTATATCCTCGATTGACTGAATTGCAGTTCTAATGTTTTGGTATACTGCGTTAATGTATTCAGTCATAAGTTCTTTATTAATTGTGTTTTCCATTTTATCCTCCATAATAATTGTGTGTCGAATTAAAAATATTATTCTACCTATGAATACAAATTTTTCTTTTGCAAAAAATATAGATATGAAAAAGTCTACTAAAATTCTTTCAATAATTTTTATTGTAATTTTAATTCCAACCTTATTTTTGGGTAGAAGTGTTGTAGAAGGTATTGTGCCAACTGATAAAGGATTTAGATTTGCTTTTGATACAAAAGGAATCATCGGATTGGTGCTGTCGGCAATTCTTGTTGGTGTTGGAATAGTTTTATATATTAAATTTATATTGTCTCAGCCAGTAGATAAAGCAATTTTCTTTTCATCACTTCCTCTTGTGGTTTTGTATGGAATGTCTTTATTTATGCTTGCAGAAATTACTTCTTTCAATAATCCAATAGCAAATGCTTTAAGAAATATACTTAATATTTCACAAGAGAATTTATATAACACCATACTTTGGGCTATCTTAATTACAATAATCTTTATAATACTATTATTTGTCAATTGTTTTGTAATTTGTAAACCAATTGCAAAGGTTGAACGTATTGTTTCAAGGCTAGGCGATGGAAAGGTAAGAGATGAAAAGTTAAAAATTGGTGGTGTAAAACAGTTTAATTCAATAGAACATAGCCTTAATAAAATTAATAATAATTATAGAAGTAAAGATAATTCACTTAAAACTATAAATTTAGAAACCCAAAAATTTATTCCTAAACAATTCTTTAAATTTCTAGGCAAGTCAAGTTTGCAAGAGTTGGAACTTGGAAATCAGGTAAAAAAGAATGCTACAACCATACTGGTTAAATTAATTGGCTTATCTAGTGGAAATAATATGAGTCTTGAAGAAAATTTTAATTTTGTAAATTCATATATTCATGTTATATCGCCTCTTATTCGAAAGTTTGGAGGTTTTATAGATAAATATAACGGAGAGGGCTTGACGGCAGTATTTGGCAAGGCAGAAGATGCAATAGATTGTTCTCATGCAATAATTAGAGCAATAACAATTAAAAATCGTCAAAATAAGTCATTGCCTAATGTAGAACAACAAATTTCAATTATGACGGGTGAAGTTATATTTGGAATTGTAGGAGAGCAGGAAAGAAAGATGCCAACCATTATTTCAAATGTAAATTCATTGCTTGAAAAACTTAATGAAGTTTGTCATCTCATGTCCTGTAAAATAGTTTTTACAAAATCATCTCTTGATAGTCTGCCATTGAACTATAAGTTTTATTATAGGCATATAGGAAAATTGTCAGTAGCCGAAAATAGAGAGATAATAATATTTGAAGACTTTGAAATTTTTCCAAGAGATTTGACCTCTTTATTTATTAAATCTAAATCCTTTTTTGAAAGGGGCGTGATTCTATATGATGAGGGTAATTTTGAAAGTTCTAGTCAATATTTTTCACAGGCTTTAAAAATCTGTCCTAAGGATAGGGCTTGCTATGTTTATTACAATAAAGCAAAGGAAAAATTGTCGAATCAATAAAATAATTTAATTTGTTTATATTTGAATTTTGTTTTCTTATCACTTGACATAAATCTTGTCAAGTGATAAAATTTTTTATATGAGATATAATCTAGAAAAAAGTTATATAATTTGTCCAAGATGTGGAATGAAATGTTTGAATGGAATGGAAGAATGTCCAGATTGTAAACTAGTTTTTTCACGTCTTGAACTAGCTACAAATAAAGATGCTAAGAAAAAAATATTGAAACGTGAAAAGGATTTTGTTATATACACAAAAAAATTGCCAAGTGATGTGAAATATATTAAACTTCTATTATTTACAATTTTTTTAGGTTTATTTGGTGGTCAT
>CARBWQ010000099.1:2298-4386 GCA_948949055.1 uncultured Eubacteriales bacterium
TGTTGGACGTTATTGGCGTGGTGGCGTACTTTTGACCAATTCTATCGTTTTGATTTGTTGTACAATATTTAATGAGGCACTTATTAATATCGACAACGGAAACTTTATTGCAGCTGTTGCAACTATTTGTGGATTGATTATGCTTACATGGGCTTATGATATTATAATGGTTGCTATTAAGAAATTCAAAATTCCAGTATCTATTGATTTAGATAGTGAAATTATTACAGAGGTAAAACAATGAGAATAGTAGTAGGTATAAGTGGTGGTGTGGATTCTTCTGTTGCTGCCTATCTTTTAAAACAGCAGGGACATGATGTTATCGGTCTATTTATGGTCAACTGGGAAGAAAAAGATGGCTCTTGTACAGCAGAAGAGGACTTTGAAGATGTGAAAAGGGTGTGCAATAAAATTGGAATACCTTATTTTTCTGTTAATTATTCAAAGGAATACTATGATAGAGTTTTTGAATATTTTTTAGATGAACTTAAAAAAGGAAGAACTCCAAATCCAGACGTTCTTTGCAACCGTGAAGTAAAGTTTGGTCCATTTTTAGAACAGGCTAAAAAGCTTGGGGCTGATATGATTGCAACAGGACATTATGCAAAGAAGATTGAGAAAGATGGTAAATTTTATTTAGCCAAGGCTGATGATTTAAATAAAGATCAATCATATTTTTTGAATCAGCTTAGTCAAAGTCAGTTGGAATCTGTAATCTTTCCCCTTGAAAATATTGATAAGCCAGTCGTAAGGAAAATTGCAAAAGAGCTTGACCTTTCCAATGCTGAAAAAAAAGATAGCACAGGTATTTGTTTTATAGGAGAAAGAAATTTTAAGAAGTTTTTGAAAGAATATCTTCCAGCAAAACAGGGAAAAATACTTGACTTAGAAGGAAATGTTGTTGGACAACATGATGGTCTTATGTATTATACATTAGGTCAAAGAAGGGGACTTGGCATTGGTGGAAGAGCTGGTGGAAATGGCGAACGATGGTTTGTTGTTAAAAAAGACCTTGAAAATAATGTCCTATATGTTTCGCAAGGAGAAGATGATATTTTATATAGCGACGGGCTTTATGCTAGCGATTTCAACTGGATTCCAAACATTCCAACTCAAATTGAATTTGATTGTCAAGCAAAATTTAGATATCGTCAACCTGATCAAGCAGTACATGTTACAATTATAGACCAAAAGCATATTAAGGTTGATTTTAAAGAACGTCAACGAGCAATTACACCAGGACAATTTGTAGTTCTATATGATGACGAAGGTGTTTGCTTAGGTGGTGGAACAATTGATGAAAGCTTTAACAATTAGTTAAAGCTCAGCCTGTCGACAAACATCGCAACCGTAAAATCCAAAGGAATTTTACTTGCTTTGTTAACTGTAAAACGCCCCAAAACAGTCATTTAGGATTACTAAACTCCTGCTTTGGGACATTTTCCGAGCCTTGCCTTGCTTGTTTCTCGGCAGGCTGATGGTTCCGTCTATACTCTTTGCTTTAACAATTAGTTAAAGCTTTTTTTTGATTAAAAGTATAATTTAATCAATTTTAAAGATAATAAATTAAAGGAGGTAAACATGATTATTGCAAATTATATAGCATTAATTATTCTTTTAATTGGTGGTTTAAACTGGGGACTTATGGGACTATTTATGTTCAACTTTGTTACTTTTATTTGTTTTGGAAATAACATTATTGCAAGAATAATTTATGTACTTGTTTTGATCTCAGCAATTTGGCTTATAATCTCAGCTGCGATTAATGGTGGAATCTTGCTTGCAAATAATTTTGTGAGAACTTAAAACAAAAAACTCTTACACTTAGTAAGAGCTTTTTTTATTTTTTTAACTTTTTTTAAAAAATATTGCAAAATGCTTGACTTTTTTCGGGGGGGGTAGGACTTGAAAAAGATATGAAAGAGGGGTACAAATGAAAGTTGCTGTTTTTACTGATAGTTTTTTCCCGTCAGGCGATGGAACAGAACGTGCAATTTATAAATTATGCAAAGAATTGATTAATTTAGGACATGAGATTTTACTCTTTGCTCCTGATTATCATCGTGAGCAATCTTTTGAAGAATTTGA
>CARBWQ010000100.1 GCA_948949055.1 uncultured Eubacteriales bacterium
GAAAATTTGTAATATCATCAAAACTATTGGCACTATTACTAAATCCATATTTTAAATTATTTATGTTAATTTTAAACTCGCCTTTTGGCAAAATCACATTGTTATTACTTAAATTTAATATAAAATCCTTAGAAATGTTGCCAATTATCTCTATTTTGTCAATCTCCTCTCTTTCGCCATTTAGATAATCAACTTTTAATGTTAGGCTAATCTGTGGGAAGTTTTGATCTTGATAATTCCCTATTAGAATTTCTGTCAACCTTTTAATAAGAGAACCATCTTCAAATGTTGGATAAAAATTTCTAAGCGTATTTAATAGCTTTTGAAAATTTAGTTCAAGAAGTGTTTGGCTTTCACTATTGATAACACTTTCAACAATTCCAGTTGCATTTAAATAACCAAAATATTGTTCAAATTGATAAAAAATAGTGTCATTTTTAAGTAAATTCTCAATATTCCATACATTTTCACTTGGAAGTGGCAAACTTTTAAAAATATTTGACATAATTCCAATATCTTCAAATGAGTACTTATTTCCATTATTATCTACATAAATATAACCATTTTCTATGCTATCTTTATAAACAATTACATTTTCGCTACTATTTGTAGCTTTTATAAAAAGCTCATTTCCTTTGCCAAGAAAATTGAAATAGCCACCTAAATCAAGATTTAAGTTATGCTCAACATCATCATAAAAATAGCTCATATCACCTTGCATGCTTAAATTAAAATACTCACCTTCACTGCTGAGACCACTTTCATAACTACTATAAAAACTATTTAAAATTCTATCAAAACTTAATCTTCCAGTTGTGACGAAGCGTGCTTCAAGTTTCTTAGGTGTTGAGCTAGTAAGTTTTAGTTTGGGATTTTCGCTATACTTTCTATAACCGTCAAACCAGCCTACAAATTCATACCATTTATCGGGCGAAGCAGTGTAATATTTTTCACCTTTTTCAACTATTGAACTAACCACACCATTTTCGCCAGCAACAATTCTAATATCATCTTTTTTGCCACAAGAAAACAAAAACGCTGACGAACAAATTATCGTCAACATTAATGTTATAAGAAAAATTTTATTTTTTAATATTATCATAAAAATATTATACTATATTTATATTCATAAGTCAATTAAGAATTGCTTAAAGCTAGCCGAGTTTAGTCCATTCTTTAATAATATTTTTAAGATAACCAAAACAAGCCTCAAAAGTGCTATCAACTGAAAGGTCACAGCCAGAATTTTGTAATATTGAAATAGGATCATTGCTACAACCAGCCGATAAAAATTTAAAATAATCTTCCCTTGCATTTTTCTCGCCAGACAATATTTTATTTGCAAAGCAGATTGCACTAATCATTCCAGTCGCGTACTTGTAAACATAGAAGGAATTGAAGAAATGAGGAATTCTTGCCCATTCATATTTGACCTCGTCTACAAGTTTAACATCGCCAAAATATCTTTTATTTAAATTATAATATTCATTGCAAAGTTTATCTTTGGTAAGTCCATCTCCCCTTTCGTGCATTAAATGAACTTTCTCTTCAAACTCAGCGAACATTGTTTGTCTATAAATTGTTCCTTTAACCTCATCAAAGAGTTTGTTGTAAAGATTTCTCTTTTCCTCATCAGTTTTTGCATGAGATAACAGATAATTTATAAGTAAAATTTCATTTGTCGTACTAGCTATTTCTGCCAAGAAAATTGTATAATCAGCTTTCTCTCTTGGTTGATTGCTATTAGAAAAATAAGAGTGCATAGCATGACCGAGTTCATGTGCAAGCGTAAAAATCGAATCAATATCACCCTCAAAGTTTACCATGACATAAGGATGATAACCATATATTCCACTTTCAAAAGCTCCTGAGCGTTTATCAAGTGTTGGGTAAACATCAATCCATCTTTCAGCCTTTGCCCTATCAAGTAAAGATATATACTCTTCACCGAGAGGCGAAAGCGCTTCTTTTATCAAATCAAACGCTTCTTCAAAAGTATACAACTTTTGCTCGGTCTTTTCTATTGAAGCCATTGCATCATAAATATAGAACTCATCTAAGCCAAGTTCTCTTTGCTTGATAGAAAAATAGTCGAATAATACAGGCAAATTTTTATTGACCATTTCAATCAATCTATTATAAACTTCTTCACTAACTTCTTCATTTTCAAGTGCAGAAGATATTGCATTTTTATATTTTCTTATTTTGGCAAAATAGCAAGTCGCTTTAACATCATTTATATAGTTGGTAGCAAGCATATTAATAAGTTGACCAAACTTTCCATTAAGCTTACAAAAAGCTTCTTTTCTGAGTTTTCTATCTAACGATCTCATAAATCGACCATAGTTTGATTGAGTAAGTTTATATTTATTACCCTTAGAATCTTCAATTTCACCATAATCAAAATCGACGTCACAGACTTTTTCCATATTGTCAGAATAGCCTCCTAAAAAGTCCATTCCGGCAACTAATTTTTCCTCTTCTTTGGAAAGTTTATGGATTTTATGTTTTTTAATATTTTTAAAACTTCTATCATAATTCTTAAACTTCTCATCTTGAATAATATCATCAAGCATTTCGTCTGAGAGGTCATTTAGTTCTGAAAATGCAAAAGATGTAGCAACACTAAATTCACTCAAAAGCTGAGATAACTTTTCATCCATTTCATTATAGTTTTCACTAGAAAGGCACTCGGTAAGTTTTAAAAAACAATATTGTTGTGCAGGTTCTAAAACCTCACTCAGTTTTTCTTCAAGCAACAGATAATTATAAATATCTTCTTTGTTATTTAGCTTACCTTCAAAAGTAACCAGCTTAGATACGATATTCTTACCCTCTTCAAGCTTATTATAAAAATCCTCATCATTTAGGCAAATAGGAGTCAAATCCCATTTATAATCTTCGCCAATTTCATCTCTTGTAAGAACTTTATCAATTGCCATTTTACACCTCGATTTTTATAAAATTGATATTTTTCTCAATATTTTTGCGATATTTTTGTAATTTTTAATTAATTATTTCAAAAAGTATTTATCAAGATAGAATTTCGACCATGGTGCAACATTCTCAGGAGGACATGCGAAAATCATCTTTTCCTTTGTTGTTGGATGTATAAATTCAAGTCGTCCAGCCCATAATCCAAGATTGGTTGAAGCCTTTGTCTTATCCTTACCATACTTATTATCACCCACAAGAGGACAATTAATGCCAGCAAACTGAACTCTAATTTGATGACCTCTACCTGTGAGAGGATTAACTTCAACGAGAGCATTTTCACCTTCAATTTGAAGTACTTTATAATCAAGTTCAGCGCGTTTAGAACCTTCCTCACTTAAAGGTACTATTTTTACAATATTGTTTTTTTCATCTTTTTTCAAGTTATGAATTAAGTGACCAGATTTAGCCTGAGGGACTTTTGACAGAATAGCATAATATGTCTTTTTAATCTTTCTCTCTGCAAATTGTGCTGTAAGCCTACTTGCTGATTTTGAGTTTCTTGCAAAGACCATTATACCACCAGTTGGTCTATCAAGTCTATGCACAAGCCCAATAAAAGCCTCGCCTTCTTTATTGTATTTTTCTTTTACATAACTCTTTACCTTAGTAAGCATATCTTCATCACCTGACGCATCTTCTTGCGTTGGAATGTTATGAGGTTTTAGCGCAACTATAACCTGATTATCTTCATATAATATTATTAATTTTTCCATATTTTCATACCTCTTGAACCACATGGTAATACAATTTTTTCTTTTGTTGGAAGTCCTATTTCATCTGCATCAATATTACCTTCTCCAAATACCAAGCTTAAAATATTAGACAACACACTTGCCTGTAAACCTGTTGTATATGATGAAATAAGTACAAAAAGTGGATTATCAGAAAGCACCTTTTTTGTAAGTTCAACAAAATCAAAAAGATTATCTTCAAGCTTCCACATCTCTCCGTTTGTACCTCTACCATAACTTGGAGGATCCATAATTATGGCATCATAACGATTTCCTCTTCTTATTTCTCTTGCAATAAACTTTTCGCAATCATCTACAATATAACGAATATTTGTAATTCCGTTTAGTTGAGCATTTTCTCTCGCACGCTCTACCATTCCCTTACTTGCGTCAACATGAGTTACTTCTCCACCAGCACTTGAACAAACAACGCTCGCTCCACCAGTATAGGCAAAAAGATTAAGAATTTTGATAGGTCTGCCTGCTTCTTTAATTAAATTTGTCATATCTTGCCAATTTACTGCCTGTTCTGGAAAAAGTCCTGTGTGCTTAAAACCCATAGGCTTAATAGCAAATTTAAGTCCTT
>CARBWQ010000101.1 GCA_948949055.1 uncultured Eubacteriales bacterium
TTTGAATTTCAAATTTCAAAAGAATATCTTGAAGAAGAGGATAGCCAAAAAAGCTTAATGGAGTTTTGCAAAGAGGGAGATGAAAAGTCAAAAATCTGGATAAACATATTAGGCACTTTTAAATCAGATGCTCAATTTGAAAGTCTTGCAAATGGCAGAATAGACCAATTTAAAATAAGTGGACTTCCAGTCGCAGAAGAACTTGTTTCGCTTGGTGATAACATAGGCGTAAAAAAAGCAATCGTCAGTGCAAATGACAGCGAAAATGTGTTATATTTTATAAAGCTAAATGAAGAGCTGGTTGGTGAAATCGGTGCATTTAATTCAAGTGAAAGTAATTGTGAAATTTTGAAAATTATTGAAAGCTGGGAGATAATTAAATAAAAAATGGCTATTTTTAGCCATTTTTTTTGTTTTTTAAGCGATTTTTCGATAATTTTATTGAAAAATTCGTAGTGTATCATTTTATATTCACTTTGAATAATATATATTAGTGATTTTTGTTTTTACAAAAATTCAACAAGTTAGGAAGGATAATTTGAAAAAGCTACAAAGGTTAAAATGATATACTTATTATTAATTGTGATGATTTTCTCAAATGCAGGAGAAACTATCGGTTATAAAAATACTAAATGCCAAAGTCAATTAGATGTACTATATGGAGTAACTTTATGGTCCTTTATATTGTCAATTCCAACGCTGGCAATTTTTTTACTTATAAAGAGCGATGGGCTATTTGAAAACCTTAGCTGGGTAAATTTTGCATTTATTGTAATTGCAACTATTTTAACTATTTCAAGCATTGCACTTTGGGCAAGCGCCTCAAAACATCTGCCCATGAGCATTGCCGAAGGCGTATCTGAAATTTACATAGCATTTCTTACCTTTTTTTCTTGGTTATTGTTTGGTGGAAAGCTGAACGCTTGGCATATAGTACTTATTTCTATTGTAGTTATCGCATGTTTGGTGCTTGCTTTTATTCAAAATAAAGGAACAAAATGTGCAAAATCATACAATTATAAATTAGGATTTATCTTTCTGGCAGTTTGGGTTGTTTTAAGTATTGTAAAAGGCTTGGTGCCAGGAGCGCTTGCTAATAATGGAATGAATGGTATTGCTTACAACTTTATTCTCAATGCTGTTATGTTTTTTGCAGTATTTATTTTTATAGCATTTAGACGCAAGGCAATCTTTAAAGTGACCAAGCTTGTACTAAGAGATCCATGGCTGTTTGTGATTGGATTATGTAGAATTGCTTCTCAAATTAGTTTAATTTATCTTGCTCTTAAAATGAACCTTGGTATAGTTGAAGCAGTAAGCGTATTTGGAATTGTGATAATTATGCTTTATGAGAGATTGATTATGAAGGAAAAGATTAGTATAGCCAGTTATATAATACTTTTGATAATTGCCTTTGCAACTGCTGTGCTGGGCTTAATTTAAAAGGCATAAAAACATTTTGTAAATTAATAAAAGCTTCCTAGCTTTTATTTTTATTTTATACATAAGAAATCATATTAAAATTGTATTGTAAAATAAAATTAGATATGTTAAAATAATACTATTGGAGGTTTTATGAGAAACAGTGCAAGAGTTGTCATTATTGAAGATGATAAAGTGCTTACTATGTTTAGACGTAAAATCAAAGATGGAAAAGTAAGTGAATACTATGTAATCCCTGGTGGTGGAGTAGAAGAGGGTGAAGCAAGTCACGACACTGCCGTGAGAGAACTTAAAGAAGAAATGAATGTAGATGTAGACCTACTTGGCTATTTAGGAAAACGAGAGGGAGCTAATGGCGAAGAATTTTACTATCATGGCAAAATAAAGGAAGGTCAAACTCCTATGCTTGGTGGTGAAGAACTTGATAGAATGACAGAAGAGAATTACTATGAACCAAGATTTGTTGAAATCAATAAACTTGATGAAATAGATATATTTGGAAAAGACTTCGTTTTAAAAGCAATAAGATAAGATTATGAAAATAATTAAAGTCAAATTTATTAAAAGTCGAATAGAGAGTAGGGTGAGTTTATGAAAAAAAGGATAAATATTATTCCATTTATAAAACCTAAAAATGTTAGCGAAAATGGCAATGAAATAATTGATTATGTTACTCTATCTACGCATGATGAACTAGTCACTCTTCCAGCTGATGAACGTGGAAAATCTGCCACCGATTTTGCTATATTTGGAGGTGTTAATCAAAGTAACCAAGATAGAGCCAGTGACGGACTATATTGTGCAAATGAAGCAACTCGCTCAATAATTGATGGTCGATTGTTCAGCAGTAGAGGCGAAAAAGTTTTTCTATCAAATGAAGATGATTATAGCTTTGGACTTGCACCAACTATAAGCTTAGATTTAAAAAAGATAGAAGAGTCAGGCATCGACAAAAAAGATATTTTTAATATAAAAACAAAAATATATGACAATGGCAAAGTTAAACATATTATGGAGATTGGTGAATATCCAAAGAATATGGTTTCAATGGATTTGTCGAAAGAGCTTTTTGAGCAATTTAATGGTGGTAAGCTTAAAGAGGGAATTGTTTCAACGGGAAGATATTACACTCAAAGACAATATTCACACCAAGGAGTTTTTTCCACCAAGCTTGTGCCTGAATTTGAATATAACGGTGAAAGATATATTTTGACCTCATGTACAAATGATTCTATTTTTAAGCGACTTAGTGGAGAGAATACTGCTTATTTTAGAAAAAATAAGGATTTCTGGATTAAAGTAGAACCGATAACTTTTGAAATTAAGAATTGGGATGAACTGCCAAAGAGTATAAATCCAAACGGCAAGGAAAAGGGCGAGGCTGATGAAATTTTGTTGAAAGCAGAACAAGTGTTATTATCTGGTTGCCCACTTTATGCAGACAGGGCAAATCATGATAATCTTTACTGGGAAGATTCTGTAATTCGAGCTTACCTAAACAGTGCAAATCAAGCAGAAATATCTAGTATCACACAATTAGATTCCTCTGAAAGCCTGTCATGGGACTTTACCAGAAGTGGATTTTTACAAGAGGCTTTTAATTTATCAAGACAGCAAATGAAGGAATATGTATTTCAAGAAAACGAATTTGAAATAAAGCCTGACACATTTAAAAATTGTGTGGGTTTAGAGAAGATAATAATTGATAATAGAGATAACTTATTCTTCCATACTGATGCACTTTCAGGAATGGACAAAAAAACTAAAATAGAATTTAAGCTTAGAGGAAGGCATGGAAGGTATATTGGTCCAGATGATTATCCTTTAAAACAAGCTGGCTATCAATATATGTACCTATCAAATGATGGTGAAACTTTAACTTTATCTTGTCAAAAAGATAGCGAGCTAGAAGAAAATTCAATAATTTTTGATCTTAACGCAAAAATGATGAATTTACTTTTTAATGAAAATTACTCGAAAAATTATTTGAAAGCAACAGCCTTGAAAGAGAAGGGAAAAATAAAATTTATTCCTGCCGATTTTCTTTTAAAAGATTTTCCTGCGAGTGAGTTTGATAGCTTTTTTATCAATAAAAATTATTTACGCTGGGGAAAACTTATAAAAAGTTTGGAATTTGATTTGCTCGAAGATGAAACCCAAAAGGAAAACTCACTTTTAGCTTTATTTGAAATTTACTATGCAATCGGTGGCTTCTCTGAAAATCAAGGTGAAAGTCAAAAAGCTTACGATTATATTTTAAATTATGTTGTAATAAATCCTACTGAAAGCTTGCGAAATGATACATTTATTGCTGATTTGTTACATGCTCAATTTTCAGGTCTACAATTACAAGGAAAATACAATAAATCTTTTGCTGAATTTTTCATGAAATATTATAAGGAAGATCCGGAATTTATGTCTTTTGATTTGGACGGAGGTGAATTTGGTGGGTACAATACAATAGATTATATCGTCAATGCCCATAACTCTTGGAACGATATCATTCAAAGATATCCAAACAGAGTTGTCAATGGAAATGATAGACGAAATCTTCTTACTCCAAGATTTGTGGCAGAATGTTGCAGAGAAGTTATATATACGAATGTAGAAAAAGGCAATGAAGAATTTGCTTTATTATTAGGAAAATATGGATATAGTCCAAGTCAATTTGAAGTAATGCAAAACATTTTAAATCAGGCGAAGAAAATAAAGTCAAATGCTGTCTTAAAAGCTGAGCCAGCAGAGGAAAGCGATCAGGTTAAGTTTAGAATACTTGAAAAAGATGATCCTTTTGGCTTCGTCATTGGCAATATCACAAACTGTTGTCAGTGTTTCGGTGGAATGGCAGAAAGTTG
>CARBWQ010000102.1 GCA_948949055.1 uncultured Eubacteriales bacterium
AAGAGGGATTTTTAATTCTATAAATCACAATAATCCTATTACTTTTTGGGGGAAGGGAATAAGTCAAGGTCATAGCAATGCACTTCGAAGCTTAGAAAATGTTGAAGATGCTGTTCAATATACTGTGCCAATAAAAAGACAAATTGAAAAATCTAAAAAAGAATATGACTATTTGCCAAGTTCTACCCATAAGAGGCTATGCTATCTTTGTGCAGAAAAGGAACACAGAGCGATTTTAAAAAAACAAATCAAATCGATGCCAAATTATTTTGAAGGGTACAAAGTTAAGATTAAGTTTATAAACGACGAAAAGATTAAACAGATGAAATTAAAACCTTATCATTCAGGAAATGTTATCTCACTTACAAAATTATGTGGGAAATATAAAAGTTTTATTGAATTAAATTTAATGACTGAAAGTAATCCTCATTTTACTGCCAGTATCCTTGTTATGGGAATAAATATTATCGAAAATCTCAAAAATAACTATGGAGCATACAACGCTTTTGATGTACCTATAAAATATTGGTCAGAAGGTGATTTTTTAAAGTTTCTGTAATTAAAAATTATTGACTTTTTATTTATTATCCTTTATTATATTTTATTGTAAAAGGGGATAATATTAATATGAATATTTGGAAAGATATAGAAGAAAATAGAGTTAAACCAAATGATTTTATTGCTTGCATTGAAATTCAGCAGGGTGATAAAACTAAATATGAACTTGATAAGCAGACAGGATTTTTGATTATGGATAGGGTTCTTTATACTAGCACCCATTATCCAATGAACTACGGATTTATTCCTCTTACCTATTGTGGCGATAAAGACCCACTTGACGTATTTGTGTTATGCAGTCAACCACTTCAAAGATTAAGCCTTGTAAGATGTTATCCAATTGGCGTAGTAATAATGACAGATAGAGATGAAAGAGATGAAAAGATAATAGCTATACCATACGGTGACCCTCAGTATAACAACTATTCTGATATAAAAGAGCTTCCTGCGCATATTTTCGATGAACTTATGCACTTTTTGCAGGTGTATAAACAACTTGAAAATAAGATTGTAGATATAAAAGAGCTTGGAGGAAAAGAGAGAGCCCTGCAAATTATTGAAGAGAGCTTGGCTTTATATAAAAAAGAAATACTAAATAAATAAAAAAGAGAGCTTTAAGCTCTTTTTTTTTAAAAACAATAGTTTCTCACAATTGCGAATGCCATATATGCTAAGTACATGAATATTAGAATTGCACCAATCCATCTTGAAACATTTTTTCTTGTCATACAAAGTATAGAGAATATAATAGTGCATCCTGCAAGAATAAGTAGGTCAACTAGAATTAACGATGAAACGCTTACCTGAGTTATAACACCAACTAGTCCAAGAATTAATGCAATGTTTATGACATTTGAACCAATGATATTTCCAAGTGCCAGCTCATTTTCTCCCTTTCTTGAAGCAGCAATGCTTGTAGCAAGTTCGGGTAGGCTAGTGCCGATAGCAACAATGGTTAGTCCAACAAGGGCGTCGCTCATTCCCATTTTGAGTGCTAAGAATTGGGCTGTTGACGAAACGCATTCAGCTCCAAATACAACAGCTCCAAGTCCTAAAATTATACAAAGTGCTATTTGCCAGTTTTTAAGTATTTTATCCTTTTTGCCTTCATTATTTTCAGGTTGGTTTGTTTCAATTCCCTCTGGTCTATCATAAAGCAATTTTCGCTCTTTTTTCGCATTGAGAATAAGTAAAGTTATGTAAAAAACTAGTGCAAACAAGAATATAATACTCTCAGTTCTGGTTATTATGTTTTCTTTTGCTCCATTAAGAATAACATCGACTGAAAAAATGAGAAGTAGTAATGTAATTCCTATAAGGAAAGGGAAGTCAATCTTTTTGCTTGATTTAGAAACAGGTACAGGCTTAATTAATACAACAATTCCAAATATTAAAAGCATGTTCATCATATTTGAGCCAACAATATTACCAACCGACATATCAACACTCTTTTTTAGTGCGCTGGCTATGCTGACAGATAATTCTGGAAGGCTTGTCCCTAACGCTACAACTGTCAAACCTATAAACATTGCAGGGACTTTTAATTTTTTTGCAATAGAACTTGCACCACTGACAAATACATCAGCTCCTTTAATTAAAAGTACCATACCGATAACTAAAAATAAAATATTTAAAAAAATTTCCATAAATTTTCCCTTTTGTATTTAACTTTTGCAATTACGATAAAGATTATAACAAATTGGCACTTTTTTATCAATATAAATTTGAGTATTTTATCGAATTTATTAAATCATTTGCTTTCAAATCAATTTTGTAATATAATTTTCATATGGAACATATTGCAATTTTAAGACAACCTTTTTTTGATATGGTATTAAATGGTGAAAAGACCATCGAAAGTAGATGGTCAATGAATAAGTGTGCGCCTTATGGAAGGGTGAATAGTGGTGATTTAATTTATCTTAAAGAAAGTGGTAAGGCTGTGACGGCAACAGCGAAAGTTAAAGAGGTGAAGTATTTTGAACTTACTCCATCATTAGTTGAAGAATTGCGAATGAAATATGGCAAAGAAATTGGCACTGATAAATTTGCAGACTGGCAGTCAACCTTAAATAAAAGATATTGTACTTTAATTTGGATTGAAGATGTTACAAAAATTGAGCCGATGATTGTTAAACGTAGCAATGGTGCAGGTTGGATTGTTCTTGATAAAAATTAAACTTGGAAAAATTCCAAGTTTTTTATTTTATAAAAGAAGGACTAACAACTAACATTTATTTTTATTAAATTATTTTTAAAAATCTATTTAAAAATGCTTGACTTGGAGTTAACTCTAAGTGCTACACTCAAAAATAAGGAGGCATATATGACCATAAAAGAGGTGAGCGAAAAATATTCAATAAGTCCTGATACTTTGAGATTTTATGAAAAAGAAGGACTAATAAGACCGGTTACCAGACAAAATGGTATAAGGCAGTATGGACAAAAAGAATTAGATAATATTGAATTTGTTTTGTGCATGCGTGGAGCTGGTCTTACGGTAGAGGTACTAAGTAAATATATAAAGTTATTTGATCAAGGGGACAACACCATTGAAGAGAGAAGACAAATACTTATAGAAGAACGCGAAAAGTTAAAACAAAAAATTGATGATATGAATAAAGCTTATGAAAAATTAAATTATAAGATAGACAATTATTATAAAATTAATATTTAAGTAGGAGGCAAAATGTATTTAGAAAATATTAATTCACCAGTAGATGTGAAAAAGTTGAAAATTGAACAATTAAATGAGTTAAGTAAAGAAATAAGAGAGGCTTTGCTTGAAAAGCTTAGTGAGCATGGTGGGCATATTGCACCAAATTTTGGCATGGTAGAGCTGTCGGTCGCTCTTCATTATGTGTTTAATTCACCAGAAGATAAAATAGTTTTTGATGTTTCTCATCAAAGTTACGTTCACAAAATGTTGACCAGCTTTTAGAAGTGAACAATTTGACTTCAAAGCAGATTATTGAAGATGTTTTGAATTTACTAAAAAAATAAAGTGATAAAAATGTCGAAAATATAAAAAGATATTGCAAAATTCTCCTTTTAATGGTAAAATGTTTTTAGGAGAAGAAAATATGTTTAGAAAACTGCTTTTATTGATATGTTTGGCTTTTGTAATAATAGGTTTTGCTTATCCATGTGTTATAATGCCAGTAGGTAGCTATACTGCAACTGTTGGCAAGGTTTCAACATCATATAAGTTTGCTTTTGACGGAACGCTCAAAATCACTGTCGAAACATCAGGTAGCAACAGCAAAGGTGTCACAACAGATGCTTTCTACAAACTTAAAGGTAATAAAGTTATAATTAGTTTAGATGATAAATTTAATGATAATGATATGCAACTTCAAATTTGTTCTATTTACAGCCTTGCAGGAGGATTTAAAAATACATCTGCTATTGTTGTTGCCAGTGGTGTGGGAGTAATTGCACTTTTACTCATTGTTACAATTCCAAGCAAGAGAAAATTGAAGAGGAAAATTAAAGAATAAGAAAACACTCACTTTGTTCGTGTTATTCTTGCGTGCCTAAATAAGCGATTAAATTCGCTTTTTTTACTATTGCTATTGACTTATGTTTAAAGTTATGCTACAATAATATTAATTAGGGAGGTAATATATGTTTTTCAAAAAAAAGGATCCAACTTTAAAGAGAAGAAAAGAACTTGTAGGGGAGCAAAATTTACTTGAAAAGAAAATTGCTGCTATTAAAGAA
>CARBWQ010000103.1 GCA_948949055.1 uncultured Eubacteriales bacterium
TCCAACATTTGATTTCGGCCATATAAATTCTATTGAACAAGGCGCACTCAAAACGAAGGAAGATTACAAGCGTATTCTAGACTATTCAATAGAAACAATTGGCTTTGAAAAAACAAACAATTGTCATATCCATTTTTCAAAAATACAATATGGTGAAAAAGGGGAGATTCGTCACTTAAACTACGATGATCAAGTTTATGGACCTGAATTTGACGGGCTTGCAGAAGTCTTAGTAGATTACAAATTATCACCAAGAGTAATTTGTGAATCAATGAATATGATGCCTCATGATGCTTTAATAATGAAAAAAATTTATTTAAATCTACTAGACAAACAGTAATTTATATGTTAATATAATAAACGATAGAAATAAAAAAGGAGATAAATATGGTATTTGCAGGAGATTTTAGAAAAGGAACAACTTTTGAATGGGATGGAGTAGTTTACTCAGTAGTTGAATTTTTACATGTTAAACCTGGTAAAGGCTCTCCATTCGTAAGGGCTAAACTTAAAAACGTTATGACAGGTCAAGTTAAAGAAACAACTTTTAACCCATCAGACAAATTCCCAGTTGCAGTTATTGAAAAGAAAGAAATGACTTATCTTTATAGCGACGGTGAAATTTATTATTTCATGGACGCTGAAACTTATGACCAAATTCCTCTTAATAGAGATAGCGTTGAAGAAGCATTAAACTTTGTTAAAGAAAATGAAAATTGTACAATGTATTTCTATAAAGGAAATCCATTCTCAGTTTATGCACCAAACTTTGTTGAACTAGAAGTCGTTGATTGTGAACCTGGTATTCAAGGTGATACATCAAAATCAACAACAAAACCAGCAAAAGTTGAAACTGGATATATTTTACAAGTTCCTCTTTTTGTCAATATTGGTGACAAAATTAGAATTGACACACGTGACGGAAGTTACATGGAAAGAATTAAATAATTTTATTATTCCATATAAATTTATTTCTCATGTCATAATACAAACAGGAGTTATTTATGTTAGAATCAAATTTCACAGATCTTGATAATGATTTTATCACTCTTTGGTCTAATTATATTTTAACCGAAGATTATTCAATAATTAAAGATGATTTGGAAAAACTTGCAGAACTTGGACAGGTGAATGCAATTCAATCTTACTATTTATTTTTGAAACAAGGTGACACACCAAACTATATCATTGAAAACATAGTAGATGGTTATAGGGGTGACAATTTTAATCATGTTTTAGCCAAAGCCCATAAAGCAATGTTTGAAGAAGATTATCATTCGAAGTATTCTGATTACATAGATTTATATAACGAATATATTGATGCTTATAATGATGGCAATTCTCGTTATTTTTACTTAGAATCACAATTAGAGAAGGCAAGCGAAGATTTATCAAACACTTCTTCAAATAAATATCAATTATCAGCTGAAAATAAGTGTTTTAAGCAGTTTGAAAAAACACTAAATCCATTATACTTAGAAAGATTTGGTGAAATAGCTGCAACCCGTGATAATATTAAATTATTTAAATCTTTCAAAAGAAGTTTACGTGGAGAATTGAAAAACTTGTATAAGAAAAATCCAAACTCACCAGAAATTGCTTATGCTTATGGAAAAAATTTACATTTTTATAGTAAGAGTTCCAAAAATTTAAAAAAGGGCAATGAAATGTTAACTCAACTTTCAAAACGTCCATATTCAGAAGCTTTGAGAAATCATATTGCAGGCGATTCAATTTCAAATGACTCAACCTATATTTACTTGTAAAAAAAGTAAAATGATCAAAAATAAAAATATAAAAATTAAGCACATCTTTTTAGATGTGTTTTTTTTTAATTCATAAGTAGTTGTTTTTATATTAAAATAACATTCTTATGCGCTTTTTTGACTTTATTTGTCGTTAGAGAATTGGTCACAATTTATGTTCATAGATTAGATTTAGGAGTAAGCTATGCTTGAAAAAATACTACCAAACCAAATCTATGAAATCCTTAAAGAAAAGGTTAATTTAAAATCTATAAATGAAATTAGATTGCGTGAGGACAAGCCTATCGTTTTAGCAATAGGAAGTCAAAGAATTTTCCTTGGAGAAAGAGGCGCAACAGGCAATTTAAAAGAAGCTATATTATCTTCTAAAACAATGATAGAGGATATAATTTTTCGTGCCAGTGAATGCTCTATATATTCGGTAAATGAACAACTTAAAAGGGGATATTTGGTCACAAAAGGTGGGATACGACTAGGAATTGGAGGCGACCTCGTCGAAGAGGCTGGAAAAGTCAAAACAATGACAAATTTTTCAAGTATTAATATCAGACTTCCTCACGAAATAAAAAATTGTTCACTCTCAGCTTTTAATTATCTCATATCTGAAAGAGGTATTTACAATACTCTTATAATTTCACCTCCGGGAGCTGGAAAAACAACATTCCTTCGTGATTTTGTTTGCCAATTATCTGATAGAAACTATGCCTATAATGTACTTGTCCTTGATGAACGTGGAGAACTAGATTTAGGGGAAACAGGAAGCATAGGCAATTTCGCTGATAAAATAAGTTTCGCAAGAAAATCTATTGGATTTGAAAATGGAATAAGAGCTTTAT
The DNA here is from genome assembly GCA_948949055.1 of uncultured Eubacteriales bacterium. Lineage (GTDB taxonomy): Bacteria > Bacillota > Clostridia > Christensenellales > UBA1242 > Caccovivens. The sequence goes on from CARBWQ010000103.1 coordinate 2,603, forward strand.
CTCCAAATCTTATTGTAACTGATGAATTAGGTCAAAAAGAAGACATAGATGCTATCATGTACGCAGTAAACTCTGGCGTATCTATTCTAGCTTCTGTTCATAGCGACAGCATTGAAAGTTTTACAAGAAAGCCTCATTTTGAAGAACTAGTTAAAAACAAAATTTTTAAAAGGTATGTACTGTTATCAATGAGAAATGGCCCGGGAACACTTGAAGGAATCTATAATGAAAACTTCTCACGCTTGCATAATTAAGGAGGAAAAATGAAATTTGTTATATTGGCAGTAATGGCTGGCATTTCAGTTTACATAGGTTATATGTTCTCAAAGAAATATAAAACGAGAGCAAATTTCTTTCAAGCCTTAGTTATGTTATGTCAAAAGTTTGATGTCGAAATAAATTATTCAAGAGAACGTCTTAAAAATATTTTTAATAGCCTTGATGAAAAGCAAAAACACAAATTGCATGGTATAGACGACAATTATATCTCCTTTATAAATAAAGAATCTCCACTCGAAAGAGATTATCTATTTAAAAACATCAAATTTTTGAAAGAGGAAGAAAAAGATGTGATTTTTATGTTTTTTAAAAGCCTCGGAAGAAGTGATGTGGACAGCCAGTCAAAAGAAATTAAAAACTTTCAAGCTCGCTTTGAAAATCTGTCTGGTTCTGCTAATAGTGACAACAAAAAATATGGTTCTCTTTCAATTAAACTTGGAATAATTGCAGGACTCGTGATTGTTGTTTTATTCATCTAGGAGGTTAAATGGACGTTGAAATTATTTTTAAAATAGCTGCAATAGGTATTTTGACTGCGATTGTAGGGCAGATATTAAAACAAACTGGAAGAGAAGACATCTCAACAATAGCAACTCTTGCCGGCTTAGTTATTGTGCTTGTAATGGTATTAAATCTTATTGGCGACTTATTTGTAACTTTAAAAACAATCTTTAATTTTTAGCTTTAAAGGGGATTATGGATATAATATTTAAAATTATAGCTATTGGACTTATAACCTGTGTTGCATCTATGGTTATAAAACCTATACGCTCAGATTTTGCGATAATAGTTGGAATTGCCGGTGGATTGATAATTATAGCAATGATTGTCAATTATTTCACTGGGATTTTGTCATCTATAAAAGATATCATTGGCGTAACTGGCTTAAATTCAAGCATTTATACAATCTTGTTAAAAATAATAGGAATAGGCTATTTAATAGAGTTCTCTGCTGGAATTTGTTCGGAAACTGGAAATCCTGGACTAGGCGATAAGATTATGCTGGGTGGAAAAATTGTGATAATGGTCATGGCTCTACCAATTATAACAAATATTTTAAATATCATCATGGAGCTATTACCTACATGAAAAAATTAGGCCGTCCTAACACTTTTTTCAGAGCCAAAAAGAAATGTATAGGATTATTTATAATTGTATTGGTTTTGTTGATTTTATTTTGTCCTACTATAAGCAGTGTCGCCACCTTTTCATGCGAAACAACAGCCTCAACTAGTACTTACACAAATAACTCTTCATTAGACGAAGATTTAAATGAAGAAATCAAAGATCAGCTAGATGATTTAAACTTTGATTCATTAGATGCCATTCTGGCAGGATTTACAAAAGGTCAACTTTCTCTTTTTGGAGGCAATAGCTTCTTAGAAAAGATAGAAAAGC
>CARBWQ010000104.1 GCA_948949055.1 uncultured Eubacteriales bacterium
ACAAGCCATGAATATCAGAAAATCAAAATTTTTGAAGATGATGAAATCAAAAACTTGGTAGGCTCTCTCCATACAGACTTTATTAATTCATATCAAGATAAACAGTTTGGAACAGCTCAAAACCCTGACGTTTTCTTCCAAAATCGTGAGCGAAATAGTGGTCACTATAATGATGTCGAGAAAAATCTATCAGAAGTTTTAGAGCAAATAAACAATCTTACAAATTGCAACTACAAAGCGTTCGAATATGTTGGACATAAAAATGCAGAAAAAATAATCGTAGCAATGGGATCGTCTTGTCAATCAGTTGAAGAATATATTGAGAAAAACAAGGACGAGAAAATTGGTTTAATAAAAGTTAGATTATATAGACCTTTCCTTTCTCACCTATTTTTAAATGCTCTGCCAAAAAGCGCAAAAATCGTTACAATTTTAGATAGAACCAAAGAAAATGGAGCAAAACCACCACTCTATCTAGATGTAGTTTCAAGCTTTAACAACGCCTCAGAAAAGCCAGTGTTAATAAGTGGTCGATATGGATTAGGTGGAAAAGACTTCACTCCTGCATGTATTAAAGCCATCTATGACAACATGAATGAAATCTGTCCAAAAGATGACTTTACTGTCGGCATTGATGATGACATGTTCGGATCATCTCTAAACGTAGGCAACGAGCCTTACAGCGAAGATAGTTTTTCTATTAAAATTTTTGGACTTGGCTCTGATGGCTCAGTATCAGCAAGCAAATCCACAATAAAAATTCTTGGAGAAAACTATGATAAATATGTTCAAGGATATTTTGAATATGACTCTAAAAAATCTGGAAGTTTGACCATTTCACACCTAAGACTTTCTGATACCCCTATAAATAGTGAATATCTAATTAAAAATGCAAATCTCATTTCAATCAACAATTTCTCTTTCGTAACAAGATATAATTGTCTTGAAGGATTAAAGCAAAATGGAGTTGTTCTTTTAAACACAATCTTCAATAAAGATGAAATAGGAAGAGTTCTGCCTATTAATTTTGTCGAAACACTTAAAAAAACACAATCTAAGTTATATATCATTGATGGTCAAAGACTCGCTCGCGAAAATAATCTTGGAAGCAAAGTTAATATTATCATGCAAACTGCACTATTTAAATGCACAAATCTTTTAAGTGAAGAAGAAATTGTTAAGAATATTTCAAAAGCTATACAACAAACTTTCGCGATTAAGGGTGAAGAAGTTGTTGAAAAAAATATTAAAGCTATGGAAAACGCCCTATCCTCTGTTAAAGAAGTTGATGTTTCAAATTTGACAGGTAAAGAATACATGAACTCAAACAGAAGTTACGATAACGAATTCTATAACGAAATAATGCTTCCAATAAAAAATCTTCAAGGAAATAGCATAAAAGTTTCTAAATTCCAGCCTGATGGTTCCACCCCATTGGATACAAGCAAATTTGAAAAGAGAGGCATAGCTTCAAGGCTTCCAAACTGGATCAAGGAAAATTGTATTCAATGTGGACAATGTGTCATTGCCTGCCCACATTCAGCACTTAAAGCAATGCTGATTGATGATCAAATGGAAAAAGACGACTTTGTTAAAGCAATAGGATTAGCTGGCAAGCAATATAAAGTATTGTTGTCACCTGACGACTGCACTGGTTGTGGAGTGTGTGCTAAGACCTGCCCTGCTATCAATAAAGCGCTTGAAATGGTAGGAACAGAAGAGGTCTATGAAACAAAGATAAAGCAGTACAATGAAGAAATTATGTTAAAAAGAGAAAAACAAACACTTTTTTCATCAAATATGGCAAAAGGATTACAATTTAACGATAGTTTATTTGAATTTTCAGGAGCTTGTGCTGGTTGTGGTGAAACACCATATATAAAAATTTTAACCATGCTTAACGGAAGCAATATGATGATCGCAAATGCTACTGGTTGCTCTTCTATCTATGGTGGTACTTTTGGAGCTTGTCCTTATGGCAAAGATGAAAATGGTGGTATTTTCTGGGCTAACAGCTTATTTGAAGATAATGCTGAATTTGGCTTAGGAATAAAACTTGGTAGCCAATTTAATAAAAACAGCAATAAGAAAGTTTGGATAATTGGTGGTGATGGTTGGGCTGACGATATAGGCTTTGGTGGACTTGACCATGTTCTAGCAAGTGGAGAAGATGTAAATATCCTTGTACTTGACAATCAAAGCTATTCAAATACCGGAGGTCAAGCAAGTAAAGCTACACCAACGGGTGCAAGTGTAAAATTTGCCGACAGTGGAAAAAAAGTAGCAAAGAAAAACTTGGGTCAAATTGCACTCACCTATAAAGATGTCTTTGTAGGTGGAAATATCAATCATGCGATAAAAACAATAAGTCAAGCACAAGAATACAAAGGCGTCAGCATTATAATCGCCTATGCACCTTGCGTAAATCAAGGCTTTGAACTTTCAAATATGATGTCAGAAACTAAAAAGGCAGTAGATTGTGGATTCTGGCCTCTATATAAATATGACCCAACAGATGGAAATCTCGAACTTTCTAGTCAAATGAACAGCGAAAGCTATTTTGATTTCCTAAAAGGAGAAAGAAGATTCCAAATTACCTTTGAAAAAGGCAAGACTGAACTACTTGATAAGCAAAAAGAGCAAGCAATAGATGATTATTCTATACTTGAACAAAAGGCAAAAAAAGATTAATAAAAAACTAGGAAATATCCTAGTTTTTTTATAAATAAAAATAATAGTAACAAATCAAACTTTTTGTTATAATGAATTTTCTTCATTTTCCACAAGTAAATGCTCTCTTGAATTTAACGACTTAATTTGCTCATATATGTCAGACCAATTTTCTGGAAGTGCAGGCTCAGCATAACATGCCCTCATTCTATTATCATCAGCAAAACATTCCAAAGTTTCCTTCATTGCATTTGCATGACCAGATTCCTTTAAGTTATTCAAATAGAACTTTAAATAAATTATATAATTTTCCATTGACTCACTAGTTAAACAGTCGGCAAATCTTCTATACAAAGGCGAGCTTTTATTTGTCAAAAATGTATATTGAAAAGATTTAGGAGATGTATATTTATTTCTAATATTTCCAAAACCTTCAATAATTTCATTCCAATAATTTTTCATATATGTTGAAGGGTCTAAATCTGCAAACTTTAAATGTTTTACTAAGAAATGATTTATTGACTTATTAAGTAAACTAATTTGATGTCTTAACATAATACGATTTACAAGTTCGCTATTTTCCTCGCTAGTCAAATCAATATTTTTAATATTAAAATTACCCTTCCAATATAAAACCTTCGCATTAGTCAAAATGCGTTCACATCTTTTTAAATATTTTTTTTCTAATTTTAAAAGTGCTTTCAATTCCATAAATTAATTATAACATACAATTATTCAAAAATAAAGACCTATAATGGATTTTGTTTAAATTTTTACATATAAAACCTACCCAAAAATGTGCTTAATACCTTTTCATATTCGGCAGTATTTTCATTATAAGATCCAACATGACCTGCATTTTTGCCAATATATACTTCCCTTCTTGCAATTGGAACTTGTGAAGATAAACTATATACCATTTCGGTTGGAACTATCCTATCGCTGTCACCATGAATAAACAAAACTGGTATCTTTGATGATTTTAATTTGGAAATAACGTCAACTTCCTTTAAATCAAGTTCTTGTGTTTTCTTTGTATAGTTCAAAAATATTTTGTAACATAATTTAGATAAAATTTTATGTTGTAAGAACATATATCGAAGTTCTCTATCAGCATTGTCATAGCCACTATCTTCAATAGCTAAAACTACATTATTAGGTAACTTTCCTCCACAAGTTAAGCATACAGTACTTGCACCCATAGAAACGCCAAACAAAACAATTTTATAATGTGGTTTAATTTCAATCATTTTATCTATCCAGCAATTTAGGTCATTGCTTTCTTTTTTACCCATGGTAATATCTCTGCCTTCACTATCACCTTGTGCACGCTGGTCAATTGCCAAAATATCATAACCCTTATTTTTAAAATATTTTGTATATTTAGCCATATGGCTATGATTGCCACCATAACCATGAACGAGAATAACAAGCTTACCACAATTATTGTCTTTATAAAATCCATAAAGTTTTAATTTATCATCACTAAGAATTGATAACTTTTCAAACCCATCATCAAAGATTTTATAATCGTCATAATCAAAATATCTTTCTATCTTTTTAAGCATCTTACC
>CARBWQ010000105.1 GCA_948949055.1 uncultured Eubacteriales bacterium
TCGCCGATACGGTCACGCAAAAATTGTGCGAAAGTATCACAGCGAAGAGCCAGTCCAACATGTGCAAAATGTAATTCTTTATTGCCATATGGCATACCACAAGTTATAACTGCCTTTTTAGGGAATGTTGGTCTAGGTCTTACAAATTTTTCCATTTTTCCTCCATATTATTTTCTATAATTTTTAAGAAATGACAATTTGCTTTTAATTCTTGAAAGTCCATTGTCTATACTTTTTTTACTAATATTAGCTATTTCAGCTATTTCGTTATAACTATATCCTTTTAAGTATAACGATAGAATTTTTACTTCTAGTTGCGATAGTGTCTTACTCATAAACTCTTTAATTTCTTCTACTGTTTCTTTTTCCAAAATTTTTTCATCAGGAGAAGGAAGCTCAGAGAATAACTCAAATCCGAGATTATCTTCTTCAAGTTCAGGGCCGTCTGCAATAGAGAGCGCTGTTGAGAGAACTTTATTTTTTTCACTGCTAGCAACTTTCACTGCATTTTGAATTTGGTGTTTTATGCAGGTGCTTGCAAAAGTTTTAAAAGATGCGTTTTTTTGAGGTGAGAAGTGCATAATTGCCTTATATAGCCCAATCATTCCTTCTTGGACGATGTCTTCCATATCTCCACCAAGAAGAAAATAACTTCTTGCAAGTTTATTAACCAAACTTTTATAGTTTATAAGAATAGTATTCAAAGCCTCCTCATCTCCTGATTGAGCTTTCAATGATAATTCTTCATCGTTTAATATTGTCATGATAACCTCTGTCGTAATGTTTCAAAGATTACAATTCCACATGCAACGCTTGCGTTGAGTGAGTTGACTTTTCCCATAAGTGGAAGGGTGATGACGCCATCGCAGTTTGCAAGAACGCTCTTTTTAATTCCAAAGCCTTCTGAGCCAATCACAATGGCAAGGGGAATATTTAAATTTTGTTTATAAATATCATTTCCACCAATTTCAGCACCAAAAACCCAAATGTCATGCTCTTTTAATATATCCATGGCTCTTTTAATGTTGACAACTTTTGCTATTTTCATTTCACTTATTGCACCAGTGCTTGTACGAATAACAGTTTCGTTAATTTGACAAGCCCGGTCTTGTGGCAATATTATTCCATGAACGCCTGCACACTCGCAAGACCGTATGATAGCGCCTAAATTGTGAGGGTCTTCAATACCATCGAGAATTACAATAAATGGTTTTTCATTTCTCTCTTTCCCAACGTTTATGATGTCTTGAACAGATGAATATTTAAATTCAATAGTTTCAGCAATATAGCCTTGGTGGTGTCCTGTTTTAGACTTTTTATCAAGTACAGCTTTGGGCAAAAATTCTAATTTAATCTTATTTTCTTTTGCAAGCGAGATGATTTCATCTTTTCTTGTAGAATAATTTTTATCAATAAAGATTTTATTTATAGTTTCTTCGCCTAGAATTGCCTGTCTTATGGCGTTTTTTCCTTCAATAAACATAATTTTCTCCAATATAAAGTTTAGCATAACTAAAATAAAATATCAATTCATTTTTTTATATTTTTAAAATTCGATATTGACAAATTAGTCAATAGATGATAAACTTTCAATAAGGAGTTAAATATGAAAAAAGGAATACTTAAAAAATTAGCGCCAGTGGTGGCGGTTTCAGCTATTATTGCGTTAAGTGCTTTTGGTATGGCAGGTTGTCATAAAACAGGCGACACTGTAAGCGAAATCACTGTAAAAAATAATGTATTTATCATTTATAATGATACCTTACATAAGGGAGATGTTATTACAGAATATCATGCTTATGAAGGTGGAGCAAACTACAATGTAACACCAGTTCCACAAATTAAGACAAAATGTGGATTGGAAAGAGGAACAGCCATGTTTGTTGAGTCTGAAGTTAAGCCAAAAGCAGACGAATATGACCATATTTGTGAAGATTGCCTATTTAATTTGTAAATAAAAAAGACCTAATTTATAGGCCTTTTTTTATTGATTCATAAAAATGATTTTAAAAGCAAAAGTTATTCAAATATTTATATTGAAAGGTTTAAAATTTATTGAGTCTTTCTTTAACATATTTTAAGGATAATTATTATTTAAAAGAGAAAAGTTATACAAATATTTTTATTGAAAGATTTAAAAATTTATTAAGTCTATCTTTATAATCTTTTAAGTATAGATAGCCAATAAGTGCTTCAAAAGCAGTCGCAAAAGAGTAGTCGGCACTACTAGCATTTTTTGCGTGATGTTTTGGCTTTGCATTTCTAGCACGCTTAACAATAGTTTCTTCCTCTTCATTTAAGAGGGGAAAAATAAGTTCGAGAGCTTTTGCTTGCGAAGATGCTTTGCAAAATTTGCTTGCATTTAAGTGATAGTTTTCGATCTTTAAGTTTTTTTCGTTTAAGCAATGTTCTCTTACAAACAGTGTGTGAACGCTATCTCCAATAAAAGCAAGTGGTAGTAGATTTGTACTCATTAGAGCCGATAATTTATCTTTTTCCATATTTTTTCCTATTTTTTAATGAATTTTTTGTCAAATTATCTTAATTTTTAGTTATTCTTAAAAATTAAATTCAATTATTAAACATTAAATCTGAAAAGAATAACATCACCGTCTTGAACAATATATTCTTTGCCTTCCATACGGACTTTGCCTTTCTCTTTGGCTTTTACATAACTTCCTGCTTCCATTAAATCATCATAAGAAACAATTTCAGCTTTAATAAATCCCTTTTCAAAGTCAGTATGAATTTTGCCGGCAGCCTGAGGGGCTTTTGTGCCTTTTTTGATAGTCCATGCACGAACCTCTTTTTCGCCAGCAGTAAGGAAGCTCATAAGACCGAGCAGGTCATAACTTGCTTTGACAAGTTTTTCAAGACCACTTTCATTAATGCCAAGTTCTTCTTTAAACATAGCTTTCTCTTCTGGTTCAAGAGACGCAAGCTCCTCTTCAATTTTAGCTGAAAGACTAATTACTTTTGCTCCTTCCTTACTTGCGAAATCTCGAACTTTAAGCACAAATTCATTTTCAGGTTTATTTATATCGTTTTCACCAATATTTGCAACGTAAATGACAGGCTTTGCAGTAAGAAGTTGGAGATTTTTTAATAATTTTTCTTCTTCTTCGCCTTCAATTTCAACTGAGCGAGCAGGGAGGTTATTTTCAAGAGCAGTTTTGATTTTTTCCATAAGACTTACGCCAGCAATCAAACTCTTATCGCCAGTTTTGACAAGTTTAGCATCTTTTTCAAGTTTTTTTGAAACCTGTTCAAGATCGGAGAGTGCAAGTTCAAGATTAATAACTTCTATATCACGAAGAGGATCTATTGTTCCGTTGACATGAATGATCTTTTCATTTTCAAAGCATCTTACAACATGTACAATGGCATCAACTTCACGAATATGACTTAAAAATTTATTTCCAAGTCCTTCTCCCTTACTTGCACCAGCGACAAGTCCAGCAATATCTACAAATTCGATAGAAGCAGGGGTGATTTTTTGTGTAGAGTAAAATTTGCCAAGTTCTTCAAGACGTTCATCAGGAACATCAACCACTCCTACATTAGGTTCAATAGTACAAAAAGGATAGTTCGCACTCTCTGCACCAGCATTTGTTATAGCATTAAATAAAGTACTTTTGCCTACGTTAGGCAGTCCTACAACACCGATTTTCATATTTTTTCCTTTTAAGTGTAAAATTTTTAATAAGATTATAATTGGTTTTTAATTTACAAATTCAAACTAAACAAAATAATAATTGCAATTATTTTAGTTTTTTATATTTACTTTAAAAAGTTTAACCCAAAAGAGTTAAACTTTTCAAATTAAATTTATTCAAGCTCGTGATAATCTTGTTGTTCTTTATCAGGCTTTTGGTTGTTATTTTCATCAGTTCTTTCATAGGCTTGTTCTTCAACTTCTCTTTGAGCCTTTTCTTCTTTAATTTTGTCAACTTCTTTTTGAGCTTTTTCTTGTTTACGAGAGAATAATTTAAACAATTTTCTAAGACCATCACCAGCTTCTCTGCGTTCTTTTTTAGAAAGATCGTCAGTTTGAGTTTTGCTTTCTTCAACAACCTTATTTTGAGCATTTTCAACATCTTTTTTGTTGTTTTCTTGCATTTGCTCAATGTTTTGTCTTATTGTTTCAAGCTTTTTCAAACGTTTTTTAGGATCCATGATATCTTCTGGGTTGATACCAAGACGCATCAAGAG
>CARBWQ010000106.1 GCA_948949055.1 uncultured Eubacteriales bacterium
CAACGGTATCAGCAGCAACTTCGCTTGGTTATAAGACTATAATGTGGACGCGTGATACAATTGATTGGAGAGATAAGGATAGTCAGCTTGTTTATGATAGAGCAGTGAAAGATGCAAAAGGTGGAGATTTAGTTCTAATGCATCCAACTGAGCATACATTAACAGCTTTGCCAAGAATTATTGATACATTGCTCGAAAAAGGTTTGATAGTAACAACTGTAAGTGATACTATAACAGGTGTAGCTGTTTAAATTAAGAAATTTCATTAAAAGACAAAAATATTCGCAAAAATTTAAATAAGTTCTTGTGAATATTTTTTATTTATGCTACAATAGGTTTGTATATTTGTATATTTAATTTGTCTTAGATGAAATTGCATTTTATCGTAGATAAATAGTTTTTTAAAAAAGGAATTTTATGGCTACATTTCAAGTTTCTAAAAAAAATAAAAATAAAACAAATAAAAACATAAAATTAATTATAGGGTGGATTTTGATTGGACTTTCTACCTTTGTATTTTTATTTTCTGCAACAAAGATAATACCTTTTCTTCAATATTTCTTCTTGGGAAGTTTTGGTATCTTTGTTTTTCCATTATCAATTCTAGGTTTTTTGATAGCTTTGGCTCTTTTAAACGATAGACGTTATGTAATGCCAAAGAAATATGCTATTTTTCTTTCTTTGAGTTTGTTTATTCTTCTTTCAATTATACAACTCATTATTTTAGGCAATCCTAAGGGGCTTTCATATGGGGCTTTTGTTGGTTTAAATTATTCTAAGCAAATTACTGCTGGTGGTATGATTATTGGTTTTCTTCCATCAACATTAGCTTATTTAATGGGACTTCCTGCAACTTATATTTTGCTTTCAATAGCATTGGTAGTTTGTGTATGGTTCTTTGTAAGTTCTGTGCTTGCACTTAAAAAATCTGTTCAGTCAGAAAAACCAATAAAACTTCAAATTAAAGAAGATAATAAAAATAAACCATTTAATCCAAGAGAAAATCAAGCAAATAGCAATCCTGTTGTAGCTAAAAATAGAGAAGAAGTTAATGTTATGTATGACGGAAATGCTATTGAAGAGGAAAAACGAGAACTTACAGCAAGAGAAAAACTTGGACTTGTTGGTGGTTATAAACAAAGAATTGGACAACCTTATTATCCAAATGAAATCAAATTGCCAGAAGAAAAGAAACCAGAAGACAAAGTCCCTGCTGGCATGAGTATGAGAGAATATCTATTATCTCCACCAAAAGTAGATCTTGATAGATTTAGAGAACAATCACAGGCAAGGTTATCGAGATTTGAACATTTTAATACTAATTCATCAATCAATACAACAAATGAAATAAGACAGACTGAAACTTTTACACCTGTGACCAATAATGAGATAAATAGAAATATTGAACAGTTGAAAGTACAAGAAGAAATTAAGCCAGAGCCTGTTATTGAAGAACAGCCTCCAATTAAACAAAGCAGTTTACCTGAAATTAAACCAGAGGAAATAACTAATGAGGCAGAAGATATAATCCGTTCAGTTGTTATGCAAGAAAAGCTTGAACGTGAAAGTATTTCACAAGAAGATGATAAAGAGTTTATTAGCTTTGATGACATAGACAGCTCTAATAATGAAGTGGTTGAGGAAAGTGAAGTAAAAATTCAAGAAGTTTCAAATAACGAAGACTTTACTCGCAACAGCATTGAAAGGGAAGAGTTGCCAAGAAGAGATTTCTCTCGAAATGAGTTGTCACGAGATGCTATGGAAGAGAAAGTTGAAGAAGAAACTAATGACAGAATGCTTACTAGGGAAAATTTAAGAAGAAGTGATTTTGGTGGAACTCATAACCGTCAAGAAACTCCTGTTGAAAGTAATTCAAGGATGTTAGGGCGTGAAAGACCTATGGATGAAATGGAAAGAAGAAAACGTTTTGTCAGTCTTGATGAAGAGCCTAAAAAACCTGAAAAGATTACACCTTATAAGTATAAAAGGCCTTCACTTGACCTTCTTACAACGGTTTCAGATGATCCAGCGACATTCAATCAAGATATGCCTATGAAGAGGGTAGCTCTTGAAAATGTTCTTGAAAATTTTGGAGTGCCTGCAAAAGTTCAAAATGTGGTGGTTGGACCTACTGTAACTCGTTATGAAATAGAGATGCCAGAAGGTATTTCAGTCAAGAAAATCCTTTCTCTTGATGCTGATATTGCTTATGCTCTTTCAGCTAATGGTCAAATTAGAATTGAAGCGCCAATCCCTGGCAGAAGTATGGTTGGTATTGAAGTTCCAAACTCAAAAGTTGCTAAGGTTAGTGTAAAAGATATTCTTCAATCAAAAGAATTCTCACTCAGTCCTTCTGCTTTGACTTTCGCTCTTGGAAAAGATATTACTGGAAACGTTAAAGTTTGTAACCTTCAAAAAATGCCACATTTACTTGTAGCTGGTACAACGGGTTCTGGTAAGAGTGTATGCTTAAATACAATTATTACATCGCTTTTATATAAATCTTCACCAGATGAGGTTAAATTTATCATGATTGACCCTAAACAGGTAGAACTTTCTATGTATGAAGGTCTTCCTCACATGGTTGTTCCAAAGGTTATTACAGATCCTAACAAGGCTGTAAATGCACTCCAATGGGCAGTAGACGAAATGGAAAGAAGATTCAAGCTTATTTCAGAAGAGAGAGTTAGAAATATTGATGAATATAACAAAATTGATGGTGTATTACAAAATAAAGTAAGAAAAATGCCTTACATTGTGATAATCTTTGACGAATTCGCCGATTTCATGGCAGTTGCTAAAAACGAAATTGAAGATAAAATTCGTCGTCTTGCAGGTAAAGCCAGAGCTGCCGGTATTCACCTTATACTTGCTACTCAAAGACCTTCTACCGATGTCGTTACAGGTACTTTGAAAGCTAATTTACCAGCTCGAATTGCATTCAAGGTTGCTGGTAGGGTTGATAGTGAAGTTATTATGGGCGCACCTGGTGCTGAAAAACTTTTGGGTTATGGTGACATGCTCTATAAACCTGCTGACTCATCTCCTCAAAGATTACAAGGCTGTCTTATTGAAACACAAGAAACAAAAGATATTGTTAATTATATTATTGAAAACAATGAAGAAATATTTGATGAAGAAGCCTTTAATGCAATTAATAATCCAAACAAGTCTTCAAATTCAAATGGTGGAAATGACAATAATGGCGTTGATCCATTGCTTCCACAAGCACTTAAAATTTGTATTGATAATGGTGTTGCATCCACAACTATGGTTCAACGTAAGCTCTCAATAGGTTATCCAAGAGCTGCTAGAATTGTTGACCAAATGGAAGAACGTGGTTATATTGCTAGTGCAGAGGGATCTAAACAAAGAGCAGTATATATTTCAATAGAGGAATTCTATACGATTTTTGGAGATATTTATGACTAATGAAGAACTAAAAACAAAGGTGATATCTGCTATAAGCTTAGGTTGTGATAAAAATAAAGTCGACCTTGAAAATATGCTAGGTCGGCTTAAAGCTTATGGCTATAAAATTTCAAGTGATGTGACTAGTTCAGATATAGTCATTGTCAATACTTGTGCTTTTATTCGTTCGGCACAAGAAGAGGCTATTGCAAATATACTTGAAGTTGAAGAATATAAGGAAAAAGGTTTAATTGAAAAGATTATAGTTACTGGTTGTTTTCCAGAGAGAAACTATAATGAAATGAAAGAAAATTTTCCTAATATTGACGCTTATTTAAAAATTAAAGATAACGAAAAAATTTGTGAAATTATTGAAGATTTATATGAGGTAAGTCATGCTAAACCTATTAAAAATTTCCAAAGAGTTTTAACTAATCAGCCTAGTTATGCCTATTTGAAGATTGCTGATGGTTGCAATAATGTATGTTCATATTGTACCATTCCACGAATAAGGGGAAGGTATATATCAAATCCAATTGGCGACCTTGTTGATGAAGCTAAAAATCTTGCTAGTTGTGGCGTAAAAGAACTTATTTTAGTTGCACAAGACACCACAAGATATGGTGAAGATTTATATGGCGAAAATTGCCTTATTAAGCTTTGTGAAAAGTTATCTAAGATTGATGGCATTAAGTGGATAAGAATACATTATGCC
>CARBWQ010000107.1 GCA_948949055.1 uncultured Eubacteriales bacterium
CTGTTTTAATTTCATTAGGTGGAATTATTGGATTTGTGAAAATCGCTGTTTGCTTTTTGTATGACGAATTTTTTGTAGCTTCAAGTGGTCTATGTGAAGCAATTGAAGATGAAGTGGAATACATCAAAGGCTTAAAAAAAGAAAAGGAAGAAGAAAAACACGAAAAACAAGTAAAAAGGGATGAAATGGAGTATAAAAAACTGATGAAAGAAACAGATGACGAAGTTTTAGGAGATATTTCAGAATATTACTAACAAAAAAAGAGGGTTACCTCTTTTTTCTAATTAAGTTATAGAGTTATAGACTATTTTAAATCAAATTTTTGAAATATGTTAAAGATATATTCTATTATTATAATTATTTTATTTTGTCATATTTACTTTAAGCTTATTATGATTTAATTCATAAGTATATATTTATGGAAAATTGATAATGTCTATTAAAGCCTTTAATTGGCTACTCGTATATTTTTTTGTTCTAGGTTGCTACTGGGGTAGTTGCTAAGATATTTTTCTTTGTAGGAGCTGTTGGTGTTGGCATTGGTGCTACTTGTATTAGTATGGGGATTAAAGGAAGAAAACGCGTTGATAATTTCTAGCAAACCTAAACAAATAAAAATTATGTGGAATTTTATGAAGAAAAGAAGAGTGACTGTTTAGCAGAACTAGAAGAAAATGAAAATAAATTTAATAATGGCGAAATTAATGAATAACAAACAGAGTTTTTAAGAGGGGTTACTTAATATAAATTTAATGCGTTTAATAAGTGAATGGTAAATCCAGATTAATATTATTAAAATAGGTAATTATTATACAAATCCTTTTCAAAGGTATGATTTAGGTTTGTAATGGGTGTGTTTATCATTTTAGCTGGTTTAACCAGTACTCTTATCAAATTTGGTGTGCCTTTCAGGGATAGCTTGGTGTTTTATAAAGAATTATAGAATGTATTTAAGAAGAGCTAAATTTTATAAGAATGTAAACAAGAATAACAAGAGCAAAAAAACTCAAAAACAATGATAATTATTTAGATTTCTAAAAAGGGAAATTTCCTTTTTTTTAATAAATCTAGAAAATAAAAAAAATTTGAAAATAATATTATTCTTGAATTTAATTAATTTTTGTTCTCAAAGATAAAATATGGGTGAATTTGCTTAAATTTTATAAATTTGTAGAATTTAATAGTGTTCAAGTGAATTATTATTGTAATTTATAAGAAAATATCAAATTGATAAATATTTTTTAGATTATTCTTTATAATTGACATATCTAATAAAAAAAGCTATACTCTATCTAAGACATCTTTCGTCTTTTTTCTTTGGAGGTTATATGATACTATATGGTGATTATCACACTCACACTAAATATTCTAGACATGGACATGGCAAGGGTACAATCTTAGAAAATGCCTCTGTTGCATTAAACAAGGGACTTAAACAGATTGCAATTACCGATCATGGCTTTAATCATCTATATTATGGTGTTCGTAGGCGTGATATGCCAGAAGTAAAAGATGAAATATTAAATGCACGAGAAGTAACAGGTGTAGATATATTATTGGGCGTTGAGTCTAATCTTATTTCTCAAAAAGGCGATATTGATATTAAAGAAAGCGACTTTGAGTATTTGGATATACTTTTAATGGGAAACCATACCTTGGTTAAAATGTGTTCCTTTGATGACACTATGAAAATGATGGTAGCCAATACTTTTGGTTCTCCTTATGCGCCAAGTAAGGAAAGATTAAGTAGAAATACAACAGCCTTCTTGCGAGCTCTTGATAAGTATCCTATTGATATTATTACACATCTTAATTATGGTTGTCCAACTGATACATTAGCAGTTGCACGACTTGCGAAAGAAAAGGGTACTTTGATTGAACTTAATGGCAAAAGAATTAATTTTACAGATAGAGAACTTGAAATAATGGCAGAAGAGGGTGTCAAATTTATTGTAGATTCTGATGCCCATTCTCCTGCAAGAGTGGGTGAGTGCAATAACGCTATGAACATTATATTTAGATTAGGCTTGCCAATTTCACAGGTGGTTAATATAGACAAATTACCAAAATTTTCAGCTAAGAGAGGATAGAAATTGAGTTTCGCAAAAGATAGTAAACTTGAAATAATTGAAGATAAGATTGAGGACGCAGATTGTGCCCAAGCTTTTATTTCAGCTTTATTACATGCTTGTGGTGCAATAACTAGAAATAGTGAAAAGTTGTTTGTTGATATTGTTACTGATTTTAAAGAGATTTATCCATTTCTTGAAAATCTCGTAGAACATTTATATGGTGAAAAATTGATTCTTGAAATTTCTGATGACCATATTATTAACAAAACTACCTATTATAGAATAAGATTCCCAGAAAAAATATCTATGCAGGTATTAAAAGACTGTTCGATTGTAAATGAGAGTGGTCAGTTTAATCTAGGTGGCGAGGTAGATCAAAATATTATATGTGATGACGAAACTAAAAAGGCATTTTTAAAAGGTGCTTATGTAGGCTGTGCTACATCAAGTATAAAATTAAGCGAGCTTGGCTCTCGTCTTCCTACGACTGGTTATCATGTTGAATTTGCATCACATCGCAATGCTTTCTTAGATGGAATATGTGAAATACTTAAATATTTTAATATAAACAGCAAAATCGCAACTAGAAAAAAAATATACGTGTTATACATCAAGGACAGTGAATCTATAAAAGATTTACTTGCTCTGATAGGTGCTACTCAATGTGTTCTTGACCTTTCTGACGAAATGGCAAAACGAGATTTAAGAAACACTGTGAATCGTCAGGTAAATTGTATCAATGCAAATATAAATAAGACGATTGAGGCCAGTTTAAGGCAGATTTCGGCTATTAACCTTATAAATAGCAAAATCGGGTTAGACAGCCTTCCTGAGGACCTACAAGAGGTCGCTGTGCTAAGACTAGCGAATCCACAAGAGAGTATGGAAGAACTTTTAATGCTTTCAACCATAAAACTCACTAAAAGTGGGCTAAATCATCGTTTTAGACGAATAATGAAAATTGCCGAATTACTAAAAGAAAACTAATTGGGGGAAAAATGAAAGAGTTTGTTCACTTACATGTACATACTGAATATAGCTTGCTTGATGGGCTTGCACGTATTGACAAATTAATAGATATTGTTAAAGAACGTGGCTGGAAATCAATCGCAATTACCGACCATGGCAATATGCATGGTGTAATAAAGTTTTTTGAAGCCTGTGTACAAAAGGGAATAAAGCCAATTATAGGCGAAGAATTTTACATATGTCATGATATGTCTTCACGTGCCAATAGAGGTGACACTGGTCACCTTATTTTGCTTGCAAAAAATAACACTGGCTATCAAAACCTTTTAAAACTCTCTTCATTTGCTTATCTTGATGGTATGTATTATAAGCCAAGAATAGACTATAAACTTCTTGAACAACATAGCGAAGGACTGATTTGTCTTTCTGCCTGTCTTGCAGGACATATTCCACAAGCAATTATGAAGAGGCAATATGACGAGGCTGAAAAGTTGGCTTTATGGTTCAAAAATCTTTTTGGAGAAGACTTTTATCTTGAAATACAAGATCATGGAATTCCTGAGGAAAGGGAAGTGCTTGTTAAACTTGCAGAAATGAGCGAAAAGTTAGACATTCCACTTGTAGCAACAAATGACGTACACTATCTTAATAAGGAAGATAGTGAACTTCAAGATGTTCTAATGTGCGTGCAACTTGGTAAAACTTTTGATGACCCAGAAAGAATGAAATTTGATACAGATGAATTTTATCTTAAAACATATGAAGAAATGGAAGAGGCTCTACCTGGTTACTCAGAAGCGCTTGACAGAACGCTTGAAATCGCTGACAAGTGTAATGTTAACATCAGGACTAAGTCGTTAAGAGAGGCAGCAGAAGCCGGCAATACACTAATTCCAGACGAGGATAAGTTGGGAGCAACAGATAACTTTATTCCAAAATATATTCCTGATACTGGCGAAACTCCATATGAATTTCTTTCTAGAATGGCTTGGGAGGGCCTTGCTCGAATATATGGAACTCCACCAAAGGAATATGAAGAGCGTCTTGAAATGGAACTTACGACAATCA
>CARBWQ010000108.1 GCA_948949055.1 uncultured Eubacteriales bacterium
ATTAGCGTGTTTAGTTTGAACCTAAAAGACAAGATAGTTTAGTTTAAAGACCAAATATAAAAGGTGAATATGCAAAAAAAAGAGTACAATTTTGTACTCTTTTTTATTGTTTAAAGAAAAGTGTATTTTACTTAATTGACATTATAATATTTTTTTTATATAATATTTTAATACTAAAATATAAAGAGGTAAGTTATGGGTTTTATGGGTGGTGTTTTTAAGGTGTTAGGTTTTGAAAGTGAAAATAAACCTAAGGCTTTAAAAAAACAAAAGACTGGAACAAAAGCAACATATAGTTTAAAGAAATCAAATTCAAGACCTGAGCAAATTGACGGTATTTCAGTGTACTATCCTGAGAAGAAGGAGCAATGTAAGGAATTTGTTGTTTTTGTAAAGGAAGACAAAGCTATTATAATTTCTACTGAATATTGTTCAGGAGAAGAGGTCCAAGGAGCGATAGACTTTTTAAATGGTTTTGTAATAGGTGCAAATGCCAGACTTATTGTCTTGGAAAGTAATAAATTATTTTTGATATTGCCTGAGGGAATGGAAGTTGAAGAGTAAAGATTTTTTTAAAATTTTTAAGAATAGAAAATATTTATCTCCATTGATTGTTGTAATGGTCTTTATTTTTGCATTACTTTTAGACCAATTAACTAAAACATTTATAATTGCTAATTTGATTCCAAATGTTGGTGATTATATGAGTGTCATTCCTAAGGTTATTAGTTTTATATTTGTTAAAAACAAAGGGGCAGCTTGGGGAATATTTGAGGACAATACTATTTTCCTTATAATTATGACCTTTATTGGCATGGCGATAATTATGACTTTCTACATTTTGCGTTTAAAAAATGCTGGAAATAAGTCTTCAATACTTCTTGCTGTAACTGTTGGACTTATTATGGGTGGAGCTATTGGTAATCTTGGAGATAGGTTATTTTTAGGATATGTACGTGACTTTATCAATTTTGATTTCATGAATTTCCCTGTATTTAATTTCGCTGACATTGCGTTGACTTTTGGAATTATATTGCTTGTTATATATATAATTTTCTTTTATTCAAAGGAAACTGATAGTAAAAATACAGACAAAAATCAAAATGTAGAAAATAAAGGCATTTCTATCCAAGATAAGCAGAATGAAAAAGAAATAGAAGAAATTAAAATTGACGATAAA
Source organism: uncultured Eubacteriales bacterium (assembly GCA_948949055.1). Classification (GTDB taxonomy): domain Bacteria; phylum Bacillota; class Clostridia; order Christensenellales; family UBA1242; genus Caccovivens. The sequence goes on from CARBWQ010000108.1 coordinate 1,181, forward strand.
CAGTCAAGTGATTTAAATTGCGACAATAAGGAAGGTGATGATGAATATGAATAACGGTTCTTTTATTGTTGAAAGTAGTGGCGAAAGACTTGACAAAATATTTTCTGAAAGGTTTGAGGATATTAGTCGTTCACATATTAAAGACCTTATTGTCAGTGGTCAAATTTTACTTAATGGCAAAAAAGTTAAAGCAGGAGAAATTGTCAAAACTGGTCAACTGGTTGAGTATAGTTTTGAAGATATAAAACCACTTGAAGCAAAAAAAGAAGATATTGATTTTGAAATTGTTTATGAAGATGATGACTTGGTGGTAATTAATAAACCACAAGGACTGGTTGTTCATCCATGCCAATCAACACAAAGTGGAACTCTGGTAAATGGTTTATTATTTAAAATTAAAAATTTAAGTGGAATAAATGGAGTGCTAAGACCAGGAATAGTTCATCGTTTAGATAAAAACACCTCTGGACTTATGATTGTTGCAAAGAATGACAAGGCTCACAATTCTCTCGCTAAGCAGATTGCAGATAAAACTTTATTTAAAAGGTGTTATCTAGCCCTTTGTGAAGGTCACTTTAAGAATTATGAGGGCGGGATTGAAAGTTATATTGCCAGAGATAAAAAAGATAGAAAAAAAATGGCAGTGAGTGATAGTGGCAAGTATGCCATAACCAATTATAAAGTAATAAAGTCTTTTGAAAAGTATGATTTAGTTGAGTTTTCTCTTGAAACTGGAAGAACTCATCAGATAAGAGTACACTCGAAGATGTTAAACCATCCTGTTGTAGGTGATGATGTTTATGGTCATGCAGTGAAAGGATTGAAAGGTCAACTTCTGCATTCATATAAGTTGTCTTTTGTTCATCCAAGTAGTGGGGAAACAATGGACTTTGAGATTGACTTGCCAGAGCATTTTAAAGATTTTATTGAAAAAAGTTGTAAATAAAAAATCCACAATTTATGTGGATTTTTTTTAATTGATAGTTTGAAATTCTGTAATCCCGATATGCCTTTTCTTTCTCTCAATTTCAACTAAGCTTGAAATCAAATCTCTAACCTTGTAAGGATTAGCGACATGTCTGAGGTGGAAGATTGGAGCGTGAGCATCATTACTTGAAACTTCAAGAGTGCCAGTTTTAAATATTCTATCACCAAGAGAAACCTTTAAAGTAACATCAAAACATCTATAAACATTAATTTCATCAATGACAGCAGAGAGGAAACCTTTATGTCTAAAAAATTTAACCCATTCGCCTTCTTTCTTTACTATGTAATAACGATAAAAAGAGATTGGTAGACCAAAGTGTCTTTTTCTGTCGTGCCAAATGATTTCGCAATCCTTATCAAATCTCATTTTGCCTCCTTTAATATTCTATTTTGTATTAAACAAAAATATTACTAATTCAATTTTAGCAGTTATAGTGCAAAAAGTAAAGAGTTTTTTTAAAAAAAATATAAAATAACAAAACTTTTCAAATTTGAGTTATTTTTATTTATTTGTAATATTTTGTCTTTATTTGTAACCGTTAAATATTTTCAAATCTTTTAAACATTATAAACGTGGAGGTTAATATGAAAATTAAAAAAATATTATTATCTGCTTCGCTTATTGCGCTTGTATGTATGCTTGTTGCTGTTGGAATTGCGGGAGGCATTAGAAAAAAACCTATTGAAGTTAAGGAAATGAGCTATGCCGAGGTTATTGAGTATGAAGCTGAGGATAATGATGGAGAGGTTTCTCTAAATGAAGATATAGAAAATATCGAAAACAATATAGCAGGTTCAAATGATGTAGAGAATGACAATAATATAGAAGTTATTGCTCCACAAGTTGAAGAGGAAAATTTCGATTTCTCTATTTGTGTATTTGGTAGGGCAAGAACTCAGCTTTCGCCAGATAGAGCTACAATAACTGCTAGTATTCAAACTCTTGATAGTGAAATGGTGAAATCAAAAGAGAATAGCTTTTTAGTTTTTGATAGCATTATTAAGGCATTGAAAGATATTGGGATTGAAGAAGAGTGTATAATTTTAGAACACTTTAATTGTCATCCAAACTTTGACTATGAATATGGCAGAAAGATTATTGGTTATCGTAGTACAGCCGATTTTTCTATAAAACTTGACTCACTTGATAAAATTAAAAAATGTGTTGATGTAATGACTGAGAAGGGTGTTACTGAAATTAGAGATGTAGTCTATGAAGTTTCTTCTCTTGAAGAGGAGTACAACAACACTCTTACAAGTGCAGTAGAAAATGCAAGAATAAAAGCAGAGAAAGTTCTTGGCAGAACTGATTTAAAAATTGCTAGAATAAAGGAAGAGTTTGTTTATTCTTGTAATAATATTTACAGAAATTATGCTGAAAATATGTCTGCTTCCGATTTAATTGGTAAAGTTGATATTGAAGCAAAAGTATTGGTAGAATTTAATTAAAAAATGAGGAACAATCCTCATTTTTTATTTTTGAATTTTTTTAATTGAGTTTAATTAAAATATATTTAATTTTGCATGTCATTTACTGTGCTGTCAAGTTGCTCAATAAGTAATGCTCTTTCGTCATTATCTCCAATCCACATACTGTCAAATATTGCAAGATTTTCTTCACCCAAATAATCAGATATAAACTCTCTTACTTTTTCTACCTCTTCTTCTGTTGCCAAGCGTAATGAGCAAATAAGAGAATATTTTTCATTTTCCTTTTTTGGAATGTCATCGTCAGTATAATTATTGTCTAATATATCATCAATTGTAAGTTGTTTAATTTTTGCAAAATTGATTAGAGTTGCTGCAAAGCTTGGTCCGATCTTATCAGCAAGCAATTTTTCTCTTAATGTATTGTTGTTGTCATAGATTATATCAGAAACTTGTT
>CARBWQ010000109.1 GCA_948949055.1 uncultured Eubacteriales bacterium
AAAGCATTGCGACAGTTATGTCTAACGTTGTCAGGAATAGTTATATTTTTTAAGCTTAAACAATTACAAAATGTTTGTGTAGGAATTTTTTCAATATTGTTTGGCAATTCCACCTTTTTTAAACTTTCACATCCATAAAAAACATGCTCTTCAAATCTATATATTTTATCTGCTAGATTTACTGATTTAAGTCCACTGCAATTCTTGAACGCCGAATCACCTAAAAGTTTCATTTCTACACTTGAAATATTAACATTTTTAATACTTTTACAATTTTCAAATGCACTATCGCTAATACTAATTACATTTTTTAAATCTAAATCACCTTCAATAGCAAAGCAATCTTTAAATGCATACTTATTTATTTCGAAAGGATTTGAAGGGAATTTTACACTTTTCAATTGTTTACAGCCACTAAACGCATATTCGCCAATTTCATTGATATTATCTGAGCATACAACTTCTCTTAAATTTCTGCAACCCTTAAAAGCACTTGCTCCAACTTTTTTTAATGTTGTAGGGAAAATGACTTTATCAATTTTATTTGCAACAGTTTGATAATCTTCAAACAAAGAAACTATTTCAGTTACACCTTCTGGAATAGTCAAAACACCCCTTAAAATATCATTTTCAGATATAGATTTTAAAACCCCATCAACGATTTCCATTTAATAATTTTAACACATTACTTAATCAAAATCAATACATATTAAACAAAAAACAGCCTAAATAGACTGCTTTTTTATAGTTTTATATCTTTGAAATGAAGATTTCAACCTTTTTATCATTGAAACTTAACTCTGATTTAAAATCGCCTTCCTTTCCCAACTTGAAACTATCTGCAAGAAGTGTCTTTACAAACTCATTTTTTCTGTTTTCGAGTATTGATGTAAGTTCTTCATCACCACTAATTTCAATATTAATATGGTTTACAACTTCAAGTCCACTATCCTTTCTAAGATTTTGTACTTTGCTTACAAATTCGGCTACTAAACCAAGTTCAATTAAGTGATTATTTAAAGATGTGTCAAGAACTACTGTCATATCACCATTACTATCAGAAGAATAACCTTCTTTATTTTTTAGCGTAATAAGCAGATCTTCTTCGCCAATCGCAATTTCACTGCCATCAGGTGCATTAAACTTAACAGTTTCTCCCTTTCTTACATTTGCAACCATAGTATTTGCATCGGCTTTTGCAAGATATTCTCTTATTACTGCTAAATTTTTGCCATATTTAGGGCCTAATGTTTTAAGTTGAGGTTTAAGCTCATATGAAACATATTCATCAGCTTTTTCAAGAATTTCAACACTTTCGACATTAAGTTCATCTTCAATTAAGGCTTTAAGCTCTTGATCAAGATCAAGTTCTGTCGCTGAACAAATCATAACCTTAGAAAGTGGTTGACGATTTTTAACTCCACTACCTGCACGGCAAGTCCTTCCTAAAAGCACAATTTCAAGCACCTTATCCATACCTTCATTGAGCGAGCTATCAATATATTTTTCATTCGCAACAGGGAAAGCACAGAAATGAACGCTTTCTGGTGCATTTTTATCAAGATTTCGAACTAAATTTTGATATATTTCTTCTGAAAGGAATGGAAGATAAGGAGCAATAAGTTTTGAAAGACCTACTAAAACCTCATATAGAGTTTTATAAGCTGAAATTTTATCATCACTTTCTTCACTTCCCCAGAACCTTTCCCTAGAACGTCTTACATACCAATTTGATAGTTTATCTACAAACTCTGTTATCTTACGTGATGAAGAAAGCATATCAAGTTTTTCAAGACTTTCATCAACATATTTGATAAGTGCATTAAACTCTGATAATAACCACCTATCAAGGAAAGACAACTTGCAATTTTCAAGGTTATATTTAGTAGGATCAATTTTATCTATTTCTGCATAGAGGCAATAGAAAGCATATACATTCCAAAGAGTTCCCATAAATTTTCTTTGTAGGTCAACTAAATTATCTTCATTAAAAGCAATACCTTGACCAGCTACACAATTGTTATAGAAATACCATCTTAGAGCATCAGCGCCCTCCTTGTCAAGAACTGACCATGGGTCAATACCATTTCCAAGAGATTTTGACATTTTAAGTCCATGCTTATCAAGGACAAGACCAAGAAGATTGCATGCTTTATATGGAGATTTTTCAAATAGTGGCGTATTTACTGCTAAAAGTGTATAGAACCAACCTCTTGTTTGGTCAATAGCTTCACTTATATAATCAGCAGGGAATGACTTTTCAAAAAGCTCTTTATTTTCAAAAGGATAATGATATTGAGCAAATGGCATTGCACCACTGTCAAACCAACAATCCATAACCTCAGGAGTTCTACGCATAATTTTACCACATTGAGGACAAGGGAATGTAATTTTGTCAAGACTTGGCTTATGAAGATCGCTAGGATTAACTCCCGACAATTTTTCCATTTCTTCTCTACTTCCAACAACATGGATATGTCCACTTTCGCAAACCCAGAATGGAAGAGGTGTTCCCCAATATCTATTTCTAGAAATTCCCCAATCGATATTGTTTGCAAGGAAATTTCCCATTCTGCCGGCTTTAATATGGTCAGGACACCAATAAACAGAATTATTGTTTTCAACCATTTTATCTTTGAACGCTGTGGTTTTTATAAACCAAGTGTCTTTTGCATAATAAAGAAGTGGACTTTTACAACGCCAGCAATGAGGATAACTATGTTCAAAAGGTAAAACTTTAAACATTTTGCCCTCTTCTTCCAATTTCTTAATAACAAACTTGTCGGCATCTTTGACAAACATACCACCAAAGTCTGTTTTGTCACTCATTTTGCCACCTTCATCTACAAGCTGTACAAAATCTATATCATATTTCTTACAAGCATTATAGTCATCTTCACCAAAAGCAGGAGCAATATGGACAATACCTGTTCCGTCCTCAGTAGTTACATAATCATCTACAATGACGAAATAACCTTTCTTAACATCATCTTTGGCATAGTCAAATAAAGGCTGATATTTATGGAATTCAAATTCTTTACCAGTTTTTCTATATACAATCCTATAACTTCCCTCTTCAAATAGGCTTGGAACAAGTTTTTCAAGCATGATATAATTGTTTCCATCATGTTCAAGCTTGCAGTAAACTTCATTAGGGTTCATACAAAGCGCTACATTTGAAGGAAGAGTCCAAGGAGTAGTTGTCCAAACAATAAAAGATGTATTTTCCTCTTCAAGGCTTTTGAATTTAACAAAAACTGAATTTTCCTTTAAAATTTTGTAGTTGTCACCGTTTTCAACTTCCATTTTTGAAAGAGTAGTTCCACAACGAGGACAATAAGGCATAATCTTGTGACCTTTGTAGACAAGTCCCTTTTTATCCATTTCTTTTAATGCCCAGAATATACTTTCAATATAGTTGTTGTCATAGGTAATATAAGGGTTGTCCATATCTACCCAATAACCAACTCGCTTAGTAAACTTTTCCCACATACCTTTGTATTCCCAAACAGAGTTGCGACAAAGCTCAATAAACTTATCAACACCATATTTTTCTATGTCTTGTTTACCATTAAGTCCAAGTTTCTTTTCAATTTCTACTTCAACAGGAAGTCCATGCGTATCCCAACCAGCTTTACGATGAATATAATAACCCTTCATTGCTTTATATCTTGGGATAATATCCTTCATCGCTCTTGTGAGCAAGTGACCAATATGAGGTTTGCCATTAGCAGTTGGAGGGCCGTCATAAAGAGTATAACTCCTGTCGCTGTTTTTATTTAAATCAAGACCTTTATTAATAATGTCGTTTTTCTCCCAAAATTCTAAAATTTTGTTTTCATTTTTGATAAAATCAAGTTTGGTTTCAACTTTATTATACATATTTTCTCCTTTAATTTTAAGATAAGTTGTTACTTTTTTGCCAATCTGCGATAACGATGCAAACTAAGTACACTGGATCCCTAACAGTCGACATTTGAATGCACATTACGATAATGATGTAAACTAAGTTTACTGGATCCCTAACAGTTGA
>CARBWQ010000110.1 GCA_948949055.1 uncultured Eubacteriales bacterium
GCTTCTTTGTCCTACAACTATCTTGTCTGAACAACATTATAGAACAGCAAAAGAGAGATTGGAACAGTTTGGAGTGAGAGTAGCAGTAATAAATAGATTTAGGACACCTCTACAAGTCAAAGATATTTTAAGACGAGTTAAAGAGGGTGAAATTGACATGCTTATTGGTACTCATCGTATTTTAAGTGACGATGTTGTCTATAAGGATTTGGGATTATTGATACTTGATGAGGAACAACGTTTTGGTGTAGAACATAAAGAAAAAATAAAAGATAAATTTAGAAATATTGATGTTATCACTCTGTCTGCAACGCCTATACCTAGAACGTTAAATATGTCATTATCTGGTATAAGAGATATTTCTATTATTGAAACTCCTCCTCGTGATAGACTTCCAATTCAAACATATATATCAGAAGAAAGTGACCAATTATTTAAAGACGTTATATCAAGAGAACTAGCAAGAGGTGGACAAGCGTTTGTGGTTTATAATAGAGTTGAAAGTATAGAAGAATTTGCTAGTTATCTAAGAAATCTTTTGCCTAATGTCAAGATTGGCGTGGCACATGGTCAAATGCAAGAGAAATTATTGGAAAATATTATTTCTAGACTTTACAATAATGAGTATAACGTTCTAGTAGCTACTACACTTATAGAAAATGGAATTAATCTGCCTCTTGCCAATACTATGGTAGTAGTTGATGCAGATAGGCTGGGACTTAGTCAACTTTATCAGCTGAGAGGTAGAATTGGAAGAAGTGATAGACTAAGTTATGCTTATCTTACCTATACAAAAGATAAAATGATTAACGAAGATGCTTATAAACGTCTTGAAACAATGAGGGAGTTTAGTCAGCTTGGAAGTGGTTTTAAAATTGCAATGCGTGACCTTGAAATAAGAGGTGCTGGAAATATATTTGGTAAAGAACAGCATGGCCATATAGAAAAGGTTGGTTATGATATGTATGTTAAACTCTTAAATGAAGAGGTGAAAGAAATAAGAGGAGAAAAGATTAATAAAAAGAGTGATGTTAAGCTTGAAATCAATCTATCTGCTTTTATCAGCGAGGATTACATTGAAGATGGAGAGCAAAGGGTCGTTTATTATACTAGGATTGGTGATTTGCAAAGTAAGGATGAACTAAATGAACTTATTTCTAGCTTAGAAGATGGATATGGGCAAGTTCCACAAGAAATTATTAATCTTTGTAAGTTTGCCTATTTAAGAAATATCGCAGGACAGTTTAAAGTAAAAAGAATTGTCATAAACAAACTTGAAAGTGTAGTTTATTTAGAAAAGGATGAGAAGATAATTGATGAACGTCTTGCAAACAAACTAAATGAGTTTAATGGTAGGTTGTCATTTGATAATAATATAAAGATAAAATTTACCTTAAACGGAACTATCTTAGAAAGGCTAGATAAAATGATAAAATTTTTCGAATGCGAAGAATTAAACTAAAAATATTTCAATTAAATTTAAAAACAATATAAATTTAGTTGAAATTTTATGTTTTAATATGCTAAAATATGTTCATATTCTATATGGAGTAAAAATGAAAACAAGATTGAAAGTTTTTCTTATGTGTTTTGTACTTTTGTGCATGTCGCTTTTTACAGGATGCTCATTAGTTGAAACAAATAATGGCAAATTATATAATGGCGTTGTGGCTGAAATCTATAACGAAAAAGGCAATAAGGTGGCAGAAGTTACTAATCGTGAATTTATTGCTGGATATGAGAGTTATGGTAATGTTTATGCACAATACTATGGATATTCTGTATCGCAAGCTGTTGATATGACTTTAAAACAACTTGAAAATAGAAAGATTGTTATTCTCACTGCTGAGAAACTTTTTGGTATCAATTATAAAACAGGTGAGGGGCTTTCAAAGCTTGAAAAGGCTTATTTATATGAATCAACTGTAAATTCACTCTATTCAAATTTAGACACTTATTACAATGAAATCGTAAAAGGTGGCTCATCAAGTGAAGAATCAAACAGTGATGCTATTACATTTAAAGGATATACGAAAAATGTTAATCTTGGTTATGACGAGAATGGCAATTTGACAATAAAGAAAGTTGATAAACAAAATGGAATTTTAGATAACTATCGTCCTGAAAATGAAGATAAGAATTTTTATAATAGTGAAGACAAAGCTCAGATTTATGACAATTTATTAGATAAAGCTTTTTCAAATGAAGATTATGAGAGATCTTTAAAATTATATCTTGTAGATTTAAAAACTGCTGAAAATGGTTTGAAACTTTCAACTGATACAAAATCTATCTTTGAAAGAGAGATAGAACGTTTATATAAAATCAATTATGAAAACTATGTTATTCAAAAGTATTCTGAAAACAATAAGAGCAATGACGAAATAGCCTCTGTTTCAGTTCAAGATATTATAAATTTATATTCAAGCAAGGTGAGAGCTGGTTATACAAAATATGTAATTGAAAAAAGCTCTAAATATGACAGTGATGTAAGTGAATCACTAAATAATGTTTATTATTTTAAAAATGATGATGCTTCAACAAAATTTTTTACAGTTGCAAATATTCTATTCCAATTTAATGATGCCCAGAAAGCTAAATATGAGGAAATAAATAATAAATTGAGTAGTTCTGAGCCATATGACAGCTATGAAAGTGATATGAATGCTTTATATTCACAAATTGTACCTGTGATTCGTCAATTAAATGAAGATACAGGTGAATATGAAGAGATTGAAAATAATTTAAACCTTTCTGTAAACGATATAATTTATGATAAAATTCAAATTCTTTTAAACTCAGCTAAGTCAACTGGCGATGTTGGCGTAATTGGAGATACTATTAATAACTTAATCTACACTTACAATCAAGACCCTGGTATGTTTAATGCCGAAACAAATTATGTGATTGGGGTTGATAATGAAGGCAATGCCGTATCAAGTTTTGTTGAAGAGTTCAATGAAGCTGGTTTAAAACTTTATAATGACGGAAAAGGTCAAGTTGGCGATATGGAAATTGCAAGAAGTTCATATGGAATTCACGTTCTTGTCTATACTGGAAAATGTGAAAACCTATTTGATGGCATAGATGAAGATTTTGAACTTAGTGAAGATGCTATTGCAGTTCTAGCTACTACAAGAGTAAATAAACTTGTAGATAAAACATATTTAGATCTTTTATATGATGAAATATTCAAAGATGAATTCTCATATTTTGAACAGGCAAATATGAATTTCCTTAGAGAGGATTATAACTTTAAAACTTATAAAGGAAGATTGCCAAAAAGTTTGAGAGGATAAAATATAAATAAAAATAAAATAGATGTTTAAACTTGACATAAACATCTATTTTTTGTTAATATTATATTATGGCTAAAAAAGATGGACAATTCACCGAAAAAGGGGAAGAATTTGTACAATCGAATATTGATGACTTTGTTTCACAAGAAAATGTGGACAATGTTTTGGCAAATAATAATTTAAATGATCAAAACAGCGAGCTAAAAAATAATGATGAAAATTTAAAACAAATGCAAGATGAGGCTATTATACTTCAAAAAAGAAAACTTGATGAAGTAGAACAGTCTGTTTCTAAAAGAAATAGTAAAAGAAGCAAAGTTCTTAATGCTCTATTTTTTGTTCTCAACATAGTGGTTGTCGCTGGAATTTTAGTTTATCAGCTTTTAAAAGAGGATATGAAACCAATTGATGGGAAATTCGACTTTGGTGCTTTGCTGGTTGTTGCTTGTTTGCTTGCTTTGGTTGTTTTTTCAGAAACGCTTGCAATAAGTTATCTTTTAAAACAAACTACTGGTAGGTGGAGGCTAGGTACAGCTTACAAGGTATCTCAACTTGGTAAATATTATGACAGTGTTACACCTATGGCAACAGGTGGTCAACCTTTTCAGATTACCTATTTAAAATCTCATGGGACGCCAATTCATACTGCTCTTTCTATTCCTCTTGCAAAATATGTTTTCAGTCAAATTG
>CARBWQ010000111.1 GCA_948949055.1 uncultured Eubacteriales bacterium
GTCAAATTTTACCTTTTGAGAGGCATTAATTCCAAGATTAATTGTTACTTGCAAAGTAGTGTTGCCAGGTAAAGTTCTGAAACTAATAAAACTTGTTGCAGAAGTAAAATCATCTGTTGGCGTCCATGTACCATAGGTGAGTTGGTCAGCTACCATAATAGTACGCCATTTGTTTTCAGATATAATTGTGTTATCAAATTGTGAGATTGTAATTTTGCTTGGATAGATATAACTAGTTGTAGTACTTGAAACTTGTGCAGGAGTTGGAACGCTTATATTTAAAATAGCTGATGTTTGAGTTGGGTCTTCAACTTTTTGAGTACTTAAAGATGCGTCCATAACAGAAATATAAATTTGTTGATTTTCTCCCAAAGTTCTATCTGCTAGCAAAAGTCTATGTTTATTTGAAGAAGATTCAACTTCGTCAAAGAGTGAAGATAGACTTACTTGATTAAATTGAACTCCACTTGAAGAGAAGATAAGTTGATAAACTTGACTTTCATCCAGCCAAGGTGATTTCATATAACGAATTTCACTTTCGCCAGCTCTTCTAATAGTAAAGTAATTCCATGCGTCAGATTTGTAATTTAAATTCTTTATTTCAAAGCCACTGTTGGAATATATATTGAAGCCATTTTCAATTTGGCTATTTTCAATCACTACATCATCGTTTAAAATCGAATTTCCATATGTGAGAGCGTCAGTATGATAATTAGGGTCATTTTCAATATTTGAAGATGAAAGCTGAACAATATATACAACCATATTTCCAGCATAATCCATTTCTACTATTTCATAGAACCCACAATGAAGCTCAACACTTTCACTTGTAATATAGAAGTAGTTTCCAGCAGAGAAAGATGTTTTATCTACTTGGATATAACTATTTAAATTTTCTATTCTCTTGTAGTAAACAAATTGAGTATCTTTTGGATTATTATTAGCTTGTGCAACTGTTGAGGCTAGGGTGTTATTAAAGAAGTCAGATGTCACATTATAGCTATAATATTTGAAATTACCACTATCTACTGAGTAAGAATAACTTGCATTTGAAATGTTATTAGGGTTTGTTATAGCAATTTCATCATTTTTATAGTCAAAATATTGTCGCATTTGCATCATTTGATAATTTGTAGTAAATGCGTTTTGAGTAGCATTTTCGGTCAGAGCCATTAAGTTTTGTAAGTTTTGAGATGGCATTGACTTATCAAAGTAAATTCTCTTTGTAATACTTGAATAATATTCTCTATTAAAACCTTCATATTGCATTGTGATTTCAATGTAGCTATCATTTGTATTTACAAGACGTTCTGTGCCAATAGTGAATGATCTTGAATTGCCATTGCTTATAATTTCACTTTTTGTGAATGTTGCAGAACTTGGATAAGCTCTTATTGAGATTGAATCTTCATCAATTTTGGCTTCATATTCACTAGTAGGAATTTCCCATTGCACTTTTAATGATTTTGAATTAGTGTAGTGTGTATTTGGTGTATTAGTTGCATTAAGACTATAACCATCATCACCTATAACCTCAAAATCAGGAGTTTGTGAAATAATTTCAAATCCAAACTTATACAAGCTGTAAAAACTGCTTGTAGAGCCAATATTAGAAGCTTGATAAATTGTTACAACATAGTTACCTTTTTGATAGAAGTAATTAAGAGGTGAGGATTTGTCAATGTTTCCATTTTTTCCACTTGCTAAGTAGAGCGTTAAATAACCGTTTGTATCAGTACCATCAGAATAGTAGTATTTAACCTCTTCTCTATTGTTCTCAATTATTGTTGCCTTAACTTCTACGAATATTTGATATTCATTAATAGCTGTTCTAGAATCAAGGTAATCAATAGCTTGTTGTTCACGACCAAAGCTTTCTACAAGCACGCCTTCAATATAAACATCATACATTCTTGTTGTTGTATTAAATTGATATTTAGCGTTGCCATAATAAGAAAGTTCATCATTTTTGGTTAAGTTATATGATTTACCATTTGAAGAGTCGGTTGAACTTGTACTTGCAATAGTATATTTATATTTAGGTATATAGAGTGAAATAGGTAATTTATTTCCTCTTACAGCAAAGCTAGCAATGTTGTCATTTTCATTAAAGCTTTCCTTTGTATAGAAAGAACCACTATTTAAACCAGCATTATTATATTTAGGGAAGGCAATTTCAATAGTAGAATTGTTGCTACCACTATAAAAGCTTAATAAGATATCTCCACCAACTAAACTTTCAAGGGAAGAAATCGCTTTTCCATTTTCGTCAAGGATAGGATCTCCATTTTCATCAGTTGCAGTGACTGATTCAAGTGGTGATACTAGATTTTTATTGTCAATAATAATAGTAAGAGTACGTTTGTAGAAGTCGTTTTGATCGGTTTTAGAATTGTCCTTATAAATTCTTTCGATAACATATTTTCCTGCGAGAGGGAAAGGATCTGAGCCTAAAACTAAGTCAAAGGTTTCTTCTTCGCCAGTTTCGTAAACCTTTTCTGATGAAGAGAAAATGTTAATTCTTTGAGGATCAGTTTCTTTTAGTCCATAATAATAGTAATAATTTGAATTGCCATCAAATTTAGCAAGTTTTCTTTCATAAGGGTAGTAGTAAAGAACTATACTTTTAATTTCTGCACCACTTTCAGCGACAGGAATATAGTGTAATTTTAGTTCTTGTTTTGAATTTGTAGGTGTATAGTAAGAAAATTTGTATTGTAAATCAGTTTGAGTATAATCTACCTCGCCATTGCCTGGAAGGTGAGTATATTGATTTTCATTGTTTTCGTCAAGATAGTTGTATAATTTACCAGTTAAGTTGTAATTGGCGAAATCAAGAGCATTATTTGAAGCATCTTTAATCATCATTTTTGATGCGTCTGCTGTAACATTAAATGAAACATATCCACTTGGGAAATTTCTATATAGTAATGACTCGTTATCTGCAAAATAAGTGTTTGAAGAATCTCTAATCAAAATTTTAAAGGTAGTGTTGTCTGCAATTAAATTACCATTATCATCATAGAATTTAATTGAATAAATGAATTTTTCATTAGGATTAGTTGGTTTTGGGAATTTTTCAAATGTAGAACTTGTACCTTCTTTGATATAAACAGTTTCGTTGATAGGGATAGAAAGGTAATAACCATTATAAGAAGAAATTCCTGTACTTACTGAATTGCCACTAGCATCATTTTTTGTTTCTACTCTAATATCGTCAATTCTTAATAGATTAGAGTTGTTGACAGTTTTAAAGAAATCGCTAAGTTTATCTTTAAGTTTTTGATCGGCAGTTGCTACATCACTACCATATTGATAAGAGGTTGTATCAAGTATTGAAGTTAAGTTGTCTAAATAGATTGCCTTTCTGCTAGTCCATCTAATATTTATGTCTACGCCAGTTTCAGGCACAGAAATACTTTCACTATTAGAGAAGATTGATCTTGATGTTCTATCTCCAATAATTTCCTGTATAAACATTGGAGAGGTAGTGTCTATGAAGAATATACCAAAATCAGAGTTTCCAGCTTGATCATAAACCTCTAATATGTAAAATCCGTCATTTGTCTTTACATAAGTAGAAGGAATAGTTGTTGTAAAAGATTGTGCATTTGAATATTCAGTCCATTGTTTGCGAGATCCAAGGTCTACTTTGTATGAAACAGGTAAAACATCATTTGAGATAAGTCTATTGATTAAGTCAGTTAAATTATCATCACTTTGAGAAGAGTAGTAATTTATCTCCTGAGTTGGAATGTAAGCAACATAACCATAGGTCATAGCTCCACTCGCTTTTTCATCCCAAGTCAATACCATAGGTTGGTTTGTGTTGTAACTAGAAAAAGCATTTCCAATTTGGTAGGTAGTTGAAGAAAGTAAACTTACATTTTTAGCAGTGATATTTTTTATATCATTTGTGTCAATTGTGAAAGTCCTTGTGCTAGGCTTGCTAGAATT
>CARBWQ010000112.1 GCA_948949055.1 uncultured Eubacteriales bacterium
TAATAAAGTCATAAATATTCATTTTAGTTTAACATAAATAAATTCTTTATGTCAACCCTTTTTTAAAGGTTAATAATATTATATAATTATATATTTAATTAAATGTATTTATTTGACTTTGTTTAATGTCTTGGTTTATAATTTAAATGATAAAAAGAGGGGAAATATGAAAATAGAAGAATTTTTGCAGTCATCTTATTCTGCTTTTCATGCCACAGCAAACTGTGAAAGGATTTTGAAAGAAAATGGTTTTGAAAAATTAAGTTTTAATGAAAAATGGCAGATTAAACCTAATGGCAAATATTATATTACTAAAAATCAAAGTTCTATAATCGCATTTAAGATTGGTGATTTAAGTGAATATTTTTTTAATATTGCAGCAGCACATACTGATTCACCATGCTTAAAGGTTAAAGGCAACAAGTTGATTTCTTCTTCACAAGGCAAAAGAATTAATGTTGAAGTCTATGGTGGTCTTTTACGTTACAGCTATTTTGACATGCCATTGAAAATAGCAGGAAGGTTAACTTTGAAGGATGGCGATAAAATTGTAAATAGACTTTATGAGAGTGACTTTAATGTGGTAATTCCTTCTCTTGCGATACACCAAAATCGTGAAGTGAACGATAATTGTAAGTTTGAAGTGCAAAATGATATGTTGCCACTTTTAGGAGAGGCAGAAGATTTATATTCTGCTTTAAAATTGAAAGATGTATTAGATGCCGATCTTTTTATTGTCCCAGATGTAAAACCATATGTATCAGGTGCGAATAATGAGTTTATTTCTTCTCCAAGACTTGATAACCTTACAAGTGCGTATTCGGTTATACAATCACTATGTAGTTGTGAGCCAAAAGGGATAAGCATTGCTTGTTGTTTTGACAATGAGGAAATAGGAAATAGAACAAAACAGGGGGCAAATTCATCTCTTTTATATTCGGTTTTAAAACTTATTAATTTGTCGCTAGGTCATGATGATTTTGACTTTTATGGAGCTTGCGAAAGAGGCCTTATTCTCTCTATCGACAATGCTCATGCGACTCATCCAGCACACCCAGAGCGAAGCGATATAGCTGAAACTGTTATGCTAAATGGTGGAATTGTTGTTAAGCATAATGTCACATATTCTACTGATAGTTTTACTGCTGGAATTTTTAAAAACTTACTAGATAAATATTCTATAAAATATCAAGACTTTTATTGCAATTCAAACATGAGATGTGGGGGAACTTTGGGGCTTGATGCAAGTTCACTTTTACAGATGAATTCGGTGGATATAGGTATTGCACAATTAGCAATGCATTCGTCAGTTGAAATGATGGGATTAAGTGATATTAAGACAATGGAAGAGGGATGCAGAGTTTTCTTTGAAAATAGACTTAATTTAGATGATTAGACGAAAAATTTAATAAAAATGGTAAAATAAATATAAAAAAACGTTATTTGGAGGAAAAATGAGTGATATTTGGAGCAAAAAAGTTCAATCAACAGAACTTCTTTATTATTCTAGACTTGAAAAATTTAATGAAGAAAATTGCAGATTTTGGTTTGATAGACTTAAAGTTAAAGATAATATGAAGGTGCTTGAAGTCGGCTGTGGTGGTGGTCTTTTTACCAATATGATTAAAAAACATTTTCCATCTTGCGAGGTGGTGGGAATTGACTTAGATGAAAACCATATCAACTTTGCCCGTGACAAGGCAAAAGAACTTAATTTAGATGTTGAATATAAGGTGTGTGACATAAAAAATATGCCTTTTGAGGACAATTCTTTTGACCTTGTTTTTTCTCATACTGTGGTTGAACATTTGGAATTTAATGATTTTATTAGCGAGCAAAAACGAGTTCTTAAAAGTGGTGGCTCAATTGTCATTATGCGTGTTAATATGGAAGAGAAAATAGTAGATAAATATTTCACAGATTTAGAAAATGAAGTGAATGAAGTCTATGGAAAACTAGTTATTGAAGCCTCACCAATCACAATGGCTAAATACTTAGAATCACCAAATTTGACTGCTAAAAAATTAAGTGAAAATGGTTTTGATAATATTCAATTATATTTTGATAGAGTTGTTTATTATGCGCCAGATTTTCAACAGTCAAGAGAGGTTGCATTGTCACAAATAAAAAGAAACTATGAAACAAAACTCTATATGGCTTTACATACTTTACAAAAATCAAAAAATGGAAAAGAATATCAGAGTGAACTTTTGGGACTACTCGAAAGACAATACAAATTAAGACTAGAAAAATATGATAATAATGAAAAATTATTTGATTATCAATCTTCAAACATGATAACATTAAGTGCTATCAAAAATTGATATTTAAGAGTTAAGAAATCAAATTATAATATAGAGGAGATTAGATGAATATACAAGAAACTTTTGATAATGAAGCAGAAGTGTACGAGCAAACAAGTAGGGCTGTCAATATATATTTTGATGAAGCTTTGGACGCTATGGTTTCTTCATTGAACCTAAAAAAGGGTATGAAAATTCTTTATGTATGTTGTGGAACTGGAATATTAACACAAAAGATACTTGATAAATATGAAGGTATAGAAGTGGTAGGTGTGGATTTTTCAAATGGAATGATGCAAGTCGCAAAAAATAGGCTTAAAAATTATAATTTTAGTTGTTTCAATGCGAATATCTGTGATGAAAGTGAGATGGACACTCTTCCTTATGAATTTGATATGGTGGTTTCAAGTTTTGGTGTACATAATGTTCATGGATTTGAAAATAAAGAAAGAGCTTTAAAAAATATTGTTAAACATCTGAAAGTCAGTGGAAGGTATATAACCTGTGACATTTTAAAAGGTGATACAGCCAAGCAAGAGAATGATTGGCAATTGTTTCAGAGAGATTGGCTTTTAAAAAGTTATTCAAAGTCAGAAACTGATGAGTGGATGAAACTGCTTGATGAAGAGGATGATAAGGAAACTTTTAAAAATAATAAAAAATTGCTAGAACTGGCAGGCCTTGTAAATATAGAGAAAATTTGGAGTAGAGAATTTCTTGCTATTTGGAAAGGTGATAAAATATAAAGACGATTGACCTTAATTTGCGAAAATTTTAAGGAGGAAAATATATGGAAAAAATTATTCGTGTTACTGGTGAAGGAAAGGCATTTGTTAAGCCTGACACTATTGAAGTTGGACTTCAAATAAGTGGAATTAACAAAGTATATTCAAAGTCGCTTGAAGAAGTTGATAACAAAGTCATTTCTTTGAAAGATGAAATGAAAAAGATTGGAATAGAAAATGTCAAAACAAGTAGTTTTTCAATTAGACCAAGGACAAAGAGAGTTTATGAGAGAAATAATAACTACAATGATGTTTTTGAAGGTTATGAAACACTGCACAGTCTAAAAATCAGTTTTGACTTTGACACTGCTAAACTTGGTGAGGTTGTTGAAAAGATAGCTGATTCAATAGCACAGCCTCGTCTAAGCATCTCATTTACTGCGAAAAATTTGGATGGTGTAAAAGAAGAAGCTCTCGCTTTTGCTGTTGCTTCTGCAAAAAATGATGCAATCGCACTTGCAAAAGCTAGTGGAGTTGAGCTTGGCGATATCGTAACAATAAATCACAGCTTTGGCGAGGTGAGAGTTTATAGACCAAGAGAAGCTGAACTAATGGCTGATTATGCCTGCGAAGGTAAAATGAGAGCTGGTTCTAGTCTTGGTGGAATAAGTGTAGAGGATATCTCAGTTGAAGCTAATGTGACTATTGAATGGCAAATTCGCTAAAAACATTTAATATATCTGAAAAAATTTAGAAAATTGAAAGATTTTAATTGGTGTATTATATTTTGTATGCTATAATATTTTTAGGAGGATGAAAATATGGCAAAATCTGGAAAAGATTATTTTGGATTAGGCAGAATTATTAGTATTATTCTTGCAATCATTCCTATCACTT
>CARBWQ010000113.1 GCA_948949055.1 uncultured Eubacteriales bacterium
CATAATTGCCTTCTTCAATGAGTTTAGCTCTCTCTTCATCAGAAATTTCGTCCACAGAAGCTATTTCTTTTTGGAACTGTTCAACAGTAAGTCCAGCACCATGAACTTTTGCAAGTGAAATACCATAGTCTTCTACGTTATAGCTTGATTTTCCTTTAATAGTGTTTATTTTATGAGTTGCACCAGCAAGTACGCTTATAAGATTTCCCCAGAATACATCTTGGTAACCACTTCCACATATAGTACAGCCGTTTTCTTTTGCTATTTCATCAAGTTTTTTAGCAAGAACAGGACTTGAATTTTGAGCGTAAAAAGCCTCTTCGCAAGTTGAGATAACATTTACACCATTTCTAGCAAAGATTTCATAGATAGGGTAGTTTTCGCTAAATAGACTGGTAGTAGTGACAATAGCAACATCTACTTCATTTTCTTGAAGGAAAGCTTCAAGAGTGCTAGCGTCTTGAATTTTAACTCCTACTTCCTTATTGCTTTCAAGAATAGTTGAAACATCCTTACCAAACTTAGATTGGTCGATGTCGAAAGCACCAACGAGAGCTATCCCTTTTTCAAGGGCATATTGGATTGTGAATTTAGCCATCTTTCCACAACCATATTGTACCATTTTGATTTTTTCCATTTTATCCTCCTAAAATAAAGTATAACAATTATTGATATTTTTACCAAATTTTTTTAAAAGATTTTTGATTATTGTTGACATAAAAAATCGAATCGAGATTCTACTCTTCTACTGAATAGGTGATAGGATGCGATTTAAAGTACTCGTGAATAGTGACTGCAAGCGAATGATTAATTTCTGGTAATGACTCTAAAATATCAATATCAAGCTTTGCAATATCTTCACTTCTTCCAAAAGCCTTTATAAGGGCATCTCGTTTTTTAGGTCCTACACCAGGTATATCGTCAAGTACTGATTTAGCCATTTTATTTAACCTTAAAGTTCTATGATAGGTTATAGCAAACCTATGAGCCTCATCTCTTATTCGTTGAAGCAGTTTTAATTCTGCTGAGGCAGGTTTAAGCAGGGTGGGTTGTGAAGAAAATGGGTGAAAAACTTCTTCTATTCGCTTGGCTAAGCTTATCATTTGTATATCATTATGCAAATTGAAACTTGTTAATATCTCATAACAAGATGAAAGTTGACCTTTTCCACCATCTATAACAAGCAAATTAGGTTTTTCTTTAAAGCTTTCGCCATTTTTGTCAATATAACGTTTGAGTCTTCTTCTTAATGCCTCTTCAAGAGAAGCAAAGTCATTCGACCCTTTTACAGTCTTGATTTTAAATTTTCGATAGTCCTTCTTTGAAGGTTCTCCATTTTTAAAGACTACCATGGAGCAGACTTTGTTTGTTCCACTAATGTTGGATATATCATAACATTCCATTCGAATAGGTAGTTCTCTAAGCCCAAGTTTTTCTTTTAAAACTTTTAAAGCTCCCATTGTGTTATTATATTTTAATCTATCCTTTTCAATGTGCTTTTCAAGATATTCTCTTGCATTTTCTTTTGCCATATCAAGTAATGATTTGTTTATCCCATGTGGATTGGAAATAAAGTTTATTTTTTTACCTAAGTACTCTGCTAAAACATCGGCAGAAGGTATTTCATGAGAAAGGATTATCTCATTAGGTACAATCATGTTTTGATAGTATTGAGAAATGAAATTGAAAAGCGTTTGTCCTTCTTCAAGTTCGGCATCCATACAAGGATAAGATATAATACCTAATATTTTTCCTCCACGCACTGCCATGTAAGTAATAACCCCACTTAGCCCATCAGTCACATAAGCAAATACATCTTTCGCCACATCTTTTGGGAGATTTGCGACAACTCTATCTTTTAATTTCTTTATCATTTTAAGTCTTTCACGAAGCAATATTGCATGCTCAAAGTTTTCATTTTCAGAGGCTTTTGCCATCTTTTGCATTAAAATTTCTTCAATCTCATTATCATTTCCGTTAAGGAAATTTATTGCACGCTCAATCTCACTCAAATATTCCTCTCTGGTTATCCGTTTTGTGCAAGGAGCACTACATAGCCCAAGTGAATAATTTAAACATTCTCTCTTTGCGACGGAATTTTCAGTTATTTTTGAAGTACATGTCCTTATTTTGAATGCTGTGTTTATCGTTTTTAAAATTTCTCTTGGATCAAGTCCTGCAAAATATGGACCAAAGTATTTTGCTCCGTCTTTTTTAACACGTCGCACAATTTCAAATCTAGGGAAAGGTTCTTTGAGATTTATCTTGATATATGGAAACTGTTTTCCGTCTTTCAATAGAATATTGTAGAAAGGTTGATGTTCTTTTATAAGATTACTTTCAAGAGCAAGTGCGTCCATTTCTGACATTGTAATAAAATAGTCAAAATTTGCAACATTTTCGACCATTGCTTGAACCTTGCTAGGCTTAGGTGAGTTGCGAAAATATTGACTAACTCTATTTTTTAAATTTTTCGCTTTTCCTACATAGATAACATTACCATCTATATCCCTCATTATATAGACGCCAGGTTTAGTTGTAAGCGATTTTAATTTATCTTTTATAATTTGATTCATAATATTATTATATCCATTTAGAGGCGATTTTCCAAGTAAAAAATATTTTTTCAAAGACAATTTTTTTAATTTATATTGAAATAAATAAGGTGATTTTTTTAGATAAAAGTATTGACAAATCGGGGGGGGGAGTTATAATGTTTCTAGACAAATGGAGGTAAAATATGTTCGCAAGTGATTTTGAAAGTTTATACAAATTAAAGCATTGTCAAACAAATAAAAGTTTTGATATGAGTGATGTTGATAGGTTAATCGATTTAATGGCTTTAAAATTATATAAAGTTGAATGGTTAGAGGAAAGAATTTATGATATTGATCATCGTGAAGAAAATTTTGAAAGCAAGGTAAGGTATTATAAACCTGATATGCAAACTGAGGAGAGGGCAAGAAAGGAAATGCTAGCAGAGCTTGCAAAAGATAGAAAAAATTTGCCAAATTTATATAAATCTTTAACCGAGGCTACAAAAGTTTATAAAGAAGTACATGCACAGACTATTGATGTTCTAAAAACAAAAAATTTAAGAGTTACTGCTTTATTTTTAGCCTTAGACAGAATGATGTACTGCACTGACAATAGTAGAAGATCAATCTCACCAGCCAAAACAAGAGTTGTTGAAGGGTTGGCAAAAGACCTAGAAAAGATTTACAATGTAAAAGTTGATATTTTTAAAGATCTACATAAGGATCTTGATGCTATTATAAAAGAGTGTGAAGACGCTGAACTTGAAATTGAATAAAAAATAACCCCATAGAAGTTGAAAACTTTTAGGGGTTATTTTTTTAACGCAAGAATGACACGACTACAATGAGTGTTTTTTCAAGTTAATAATCTAGTGTTTGATTAGTGTTTCTTAATATGACATAAACATTCTTCTTTTGGAAGGGTAAATTGCTCGCCAGTTTGCATATTTTTTAATGTATACAACTTACTTTCAACTTCATTTTCACCAACAATGAGAATAAAAGGAATCATTCTCTTATTTGCCTCTTTCATCTTTGCCTTGAAAGAACGTTCGTCATAATTTACATCGCATACGAGTTCTTTTTGGAAATATGCTTGAAGTTCTAGGCAGTGAATAAGAGTATCACCTAATGGAATAATTTGTAGCCCTATATTTGTGAGTGGGTGAGCAGGCAACATATTGTTTTTATCGAGAAGATCAAATAATCTTGTAAGCCCGATACTAATACCAACCCCAGGCATTCTCTTTTCAGTGTAATATCCAGCAAGGTTATCATATCTGCCACCTCCACATACTGAACCAAATTCAGGATGTTCTGGAAGATAAGCTTCAAACACAGTGCCAGTGTAATA
>CARBWQ010000114.1 GCA_948949055.1 uncultured Eubacteriales bacterium
TGTTGGAAATAAGTGCAAAATAAAGGTTATCAAGCTGATTGGCTTTATGAATTAAAACAAAAAAACAATATTGTTTCGGTTATTGGAAAATATGTTCATCTTGAACGTAAAGGTGGTCGTTATTGGGCTTGTTGTCCATTTCATCATGAAAAGACGCCCTCTTTTGCTGTGAGCGAAGATGAAGGTATTTTTTATTGCTTTGGTTGCAAAGAAAGTGGTGATGTTATATCTTTCGTTCAAAAATATGAATCTTGCGACTTTACCGAGGCTGTTGCATTACTAGCTAAGAATGTAAATATGCAGGTTCCTGAATTTAAGGGTGACAGTGATGCAGTAGAGCGAAAGCAGTTAAAAGAACGAGTTTTAAAACTTTTAGATGATACATACAAACATTATCAGCAAAATCTATATACTCAAAGTGCAAAGCCTGCACAAGATTATCTTAAAAGTAGAGGCTTTACTAAAAGAGAACTTGAAGACTTTAAAATTGGTTATTCAATAGATTGGACAGAGCTTGTTGATTTTCTTCGTAGGCAAGGTTATACATATAAGGAAATGATTGATGCTGGTGTAGTTCAAAAGAAATCTGATGGACAAGCATCAGGCGAAGAACAAGATATTAGCCAAAAGGGCGACAATTATTATGATGTTATGGCGAAAAGGCTGGTGTTTCCAATATTTAATGCTTTTAATGAGTGTGTGGGATTTAGTGCAAGAGTATTAGGTAAATCAGATTTTGCCAAATATAAAAATACAGCAGATACAATTGTTTTTAAGAAGGGAAGAGTGGTGTTTGCTATCAATCTTGTCAAAGCTTTAAAACAACAGAGTGGCCTTGATAAAATCATAATTGTTGAAGGTCAAATTGATGTTATGGCAATGCATAGAGCTGGCTTTAAATCGACGGTTGCATGTATGGGTACTGCTCTTACGCAAGAAAATGCAAAGGAGCTTAAAAAGCTTTCTAATAATGTTGTACTTTGTTTTGACGGAGATGAGGCAGGTATTAAATCTACAATAAGGAGTATTGATATCCTTAAAGAAGAAGGGTTTAATGTCTTGGTAGCATCAATACCAGACAAACATGATCCAGACGAAATACTTAGACAGCAGGGTGCTGATGCACTTAGGAAGATTATAGATGAAGCACTTCCAATAACTGATTTTCTTCTATTAAATGAACAAAATAAATATGACCTATCAAAAGCAGATGAAAAAGGTAAGTTTACAAAATCTGCAATTGAAATTATTAGTAAATTAGGCTCTAATAGTGAAGAGGAAGTTTATCTTGAAAAGCTTAGCGATATCACTTCTATCCCAATTGATATCCTAAGACGTGATCTTCAAATAAGAACTAATAATAAAGTTGAAAAAAAACAAGAAAATGTTGCTGAAAATGTTTTAACTGCCCGTGAAAATGGGAATATTAGGGCTATAAGGTTTATAATAGGTTCGCTCATATTTAAAAAGCCATTTGTTAATAAAAATATAGATTATAAAAAGCTTTTGCCAAGGCAGGCAGATATAATAGATATGGCTTTAAAGGGTATTCCAATTTCATCCTATTATGACTATTTTGATGTTGAAGATAATCCTATGTTAAAGGATTGTCTTGGAATAGACTTTTCAGCTTATGAAAATGCCGATAAACGATATTTTGATGAATGTGTGTGGCTTATAGCTAGCCAAGAATTAACTAAAAAACAAACAGAACTCGCAGAACAATTTAAAATTACCGAGGATAGAGAACAGCGAAAGAAAATAGCAGAGGAACTTAATGCCCTTGGCAAAGTTTTACGAGAGAAAAGATTGGAGGAATTTTATGTCAGATAACAAAATTGACGTTGAGATGAAAAAAATATTTGATGTAGCAGCAAAAAAGGGTTCTATTAATGAGGAAGAAGTCTATTTTAGGCTTTTAAAATATGACCTTTCTGCTCAGGAAATTCAAAAATTTATTAAAAAAATGGAAAGTCAAGCTATAAAAATTTTAAAATCTGCTGATGAAAGTGAAAATGAAAGCGAAGATTTAGAGTTTACTGGCTTTATGTCTGTTGATGATCCAGTTAAAATGTACCTTAAAGACATTGGCAAAGTCCCTCTTCTTACAGCAGAGGAAGAAGTTGAACTTGCCAAAAGAATTCTTGAAGGTGATAATGAGGCTAAGGCTAGATTATGTCAAGCAAACCTAAGACTGGTTGTTTCTATTGCAAAACGCTGGGCAAGTACCAATGCTCTTTCATTTCTTGATTTAATTCAAGAGGGAAATATGGGTTTACTTCGTGCAGTGGAAAAGTTTGATTATACAAAAGGTTTCAGATTCTCTACTTATGCAACTTGGTGGATTAAGCAGGCAATTACTCGTGCAATAGCTGATCAGTCAAGAACAATAAGACTTCCAGTGCATATGGTTGAAACCATAAATAGATATTCTAGAACAGTGCGTCAACTCACTCAACAACTTTCAAGAGAACCTACCTTGGAAGAAGTTGCAAATGCTATGGGAATTAGTGAAAGTAAGGTTGTAGAAATAAAGAAGAGTGCACTTGATCCAATTTCTCTTGAAACACCAATAGGTGAAGAAGAAGACAGTAAAATGAGTGATTTCATCGAAGATGAATCGGCTAAAAGCCCTATGGAAATCGCTACTCAAAAGTTGTTGCATGAGCAGTTGTTGTCAGTCATTGACACCTTGACTCCAAGAGAACAACAGGTAATTCGTGAAAGATATGGACTTATTGACGGAAAGAGTAAAACTCTTGAAGAAGTAGGTAGGGAATTTAGTGTAACTCGTGAACGTATTCGTCAAATTGAAGCGAAAGCGCTAAGAAAATTAAAACATCCAAATAGAAGTAAAAAACTTGTAGATTTTATTTAAATCTAAGTAAAAGTTATTACTTTAAAGTTATGTATGTAAAAGGAGAAAATTATGAAAGTTGATATGGTTTTGAAGTATCAGACGCTAGATAGCGAAATGTTTAAGATTGAAAGAGGTTTAAAGGATAATCAGAATAAAAAGGTGGCTGATGAGCTTCGTGAAAAAATCAAGAATGCACAATCTCGTTCAGTTAAACTTGAAGAAAATGCTGGTAAAATTCTTAAAGAAATAGAAAAGGTGAAAAATCAAGTTAAAACACAAGAAGCGAAAATGCAAGAATTTATGGCAAAAGACCTTGATTCTATGCCACAAGAGGAAATTGAGAAACTCAGTGTTTTAAAGGATAAATTAAACCAAAATCTAGTTATTTTAGAGAAAAATTTAACTTCTCTTGCTGAAAATATGAATGCTGTTCTTGCAGATTTTAATAAGACAATCAAAGCTTTCAATTCTGCAAAAGATGAATATGCTAAGAGAAAACAAGCTTATGACAATGATGTAAAAGATGTTGAAAATCAAAAGAAAGAGATTTCTGACAAATTAGATGACATCTCAAAATCTATTGAACCTGATATTATGTCAGCTTATAAAAAGCGTAGAAGCGAAAACGTTTTTCCAGTTCTTGTTCCATTAAATGGAAACTGCTGTGGTGGCTGTCACATGGAGCTTCCTTTTGCAAACATAACTAAAATAGATGAAAAAGGCGTGATAACTTGCGAGCATTGTAGAAGGCTGGTATATAAGCGTTAAAGAAGTCCAAATTTATGGACTTTTTTTATTTTGTTACTCAAAAAATTAAAGTTTTCTAATTACATTTAATATTTGTTTTAAATTCGCTTGCCTAAAAATTAAAATAAAGTTATACTTAAAGCATGAAATGTTGCAACTTAAAATGTTGCGACTTAACTGGACGGAGTTTATGATATTTAAAAAGTTTTTTAATGTAAACGCCGATA
>CARBWQ010000115.1 GCA_948949055.1 uncultured Eubacteriales bacterium
TTATGGTGCAAGCCATATCTTACAAGAAATGCTTACTGTTAAATCAGATGACCTTAATGGCCGTCTTAGAACTTACGAATCTATTATTAAAGGTCTTCCTATTGCTGAACCTGGTATTCCTGAATCATTTAAGGTTCTTGTAAAAGAATTACAGGCACTTGGTCTTGATGTTAAAATCTTGGCAGAGGGCGATAAGGAAATTTCACTTTCTGAACTTAGTCAAGATGAACAAGATCAACCAAATACTATGGCTCAGGATACAGAAAAAGACCTTGCCGAAGGCATATTCGATTTTGATGAACATTTGAGTAGCATTTCAGAAGAGGAGTCGGAAGAAGTTAAAGAAATCTATGAAGAAACAACAAAAAATGACCTTGACAATCTTGATATCTTTGATGATTTTGGCGACTTTGATGATTAATAAAAAGGGGATTTGATATGTTTGAATTAAACAATTTTGATTCTATAAAAATTGGAATCGCCTCACCAGAAAAGATAAGAGAATGGTCACATGGTGAGGTTACTAAACCTGAAACTATCAATTACAGAACTCAAAAGCCTGAGAGAGATGGTCTTTTTTGCGAAAAGATTTTCGGACCTAGAAAAGACTGGGAATGTCAATGTGGAAGATACAAAAGAGTTCGTTATAAGGGCGTTGTATGTGACAAATGTGGCGTTGAAGTAACTAGGGCAAAAGTTAGAAGAGAAAGAATGGGTCATATTGAACTTGCTGCTCCTTGTACTCATATTTGGTTTTTCAGGAATGTTCCATCTAAGATTGGAACACTTCTTGAAATGACTCCAAAGGTACTTGAACAGGTAGTTTATTATGTTTGTTATGTAGTTCTTGATCCAAAACGCACAGATCTTGCTTATAAACAAGTTATTACTGATAAAGAATATCATGAAGCTTGTGATAAATATGGTTATGATGCTTTTGAAGTTGGCATGGGCGCATCTGCAATTAAGAGATTACTTGCAGAGGTAGACCTTGAAAAAGAAGCTAAATCTCTTAAAGAGGGACTTCTTACTATGAAAGGTCAAAGAAGAATTAAGGCAATCAAGAAGCTTGATGTTGTTGAATCTTTTATTAAGAGTGGCAACAATCCAACTTGGATGGTTCTTGATGTTATTCCTGTGCTTCCACCTGAACTACGACCTATGGTTCCTATTGATGGTGGCAGATATGCTACAAGTGACTTAAATGACCTTTATAGAAGGGTAATTAATAGAAATAATCGTCTTAAAAAACTTATGGAACTTGGTGCTCCTGATGTTATCGTAAGAAATGAAAAGAGAATGCTTCAAGAAGCAGTTGACAATCTTATAGATAATGGTAAGAGAGGTAAAGCTGTTCAAAGTTCAAAACAACGCGACCTTAAATCTCTTACTGCTATGCTTGGTGGTAAGCAGGGTCGTTTCAGACTTAACCTTCTTGGTAAACGTGTTGACTATTCTGGACGTTCAGTTATCGTTGTTGGACCAGAACTTAAAATGTATCAATGTGGTGTTCCAAAAGAAATGGCTCTTGAACTTTTCAAACCATTTATCATGAACAGACTTGTTGATCTTAATAAATCACACAATATTAAGTCTGCTAAGAGAATGATTGAAAAAGAAAAACCTATCGTTTGGGATATCTTAGCTGAGGTTATTAAAGACCACCCAGTGTTCTTAAACCGTGCTCCTACACTTCACAGACTTTCTGTTCAAGCATTTGAGCCTGTTCTTGTTGAGGGTAGAGCGATTAAACTTCACCCATCTGTCTGCGCTGCCTTCAACGCCGACTTCGATGGTGACCAGATGTCTATCCATGTTCCACTTTCACTTGATGCAAGAACTGAGGCTAGAACTTTAATGCTTGCTTCAAATAACATTTTAAAACCATCAGATGGTGACCCAATTGTTACTCCATCTCAGGATATCATTTTAGGTTGTGCTTATATGACAATCCAAAAAGATGGTGCTCTTGGAGAGGGAAGTGTATTTGCTTCAAAAGATGAAGCTATTATTGCTTATCAAACTCAACATCTTCATCTTCAAGCTAAAATTAAAGTTAGACTTGAAAAAGAAGTTGATGGACAAAAATATTCTAAAATTATCGATACTACTGTTGGTAGAATACTTTTCAATGACCAAATACCACAAGATTTAGGTTATGTTGATAGAACAAATCCTGAAAATTATTGTGAACTCGAACTTAATCGTGAAATTGTTAAGAAAGATTTAGGAAATATCTTGGCGAGAGCTTATGATATTCATGGAACTACTGAATGTGCTAAGCTTGTTGATAGAATTAAAGCAACTGGTTACAAATATGCAACTTTGGGTGCTTTGACAGTTAATGCTTTCGATATTACTGAGCCTAAACAAAAATATGAAATTATTGCTGAGGCCGAGGATAAAGTTAGAGAAAACGAGAAATTATTTAGAAGAGGTCTTATCACCAACGAAGAAAAAGTTAAAATTAACAATGAATATTGGGCTGAAACTAAGTCTAAGGTTGTTGAAGCTGTTGTTTCAAACATGGCTGATGATAACCCATTCAAGATTATGTACGTTTCTGGTGCCCGTGGTTCTACCGACCAGATCAACTCTCTTTCTGGTATGATTGGTTTGAAAGTTACTGCTTCTGGTGAAATGGTTGGACCTATTAAGTCTTCATTCGTTAAAGGTTTGACTCCTATTGAATATTTCATTACTGCTCGTGGTATTAGAAAATCACTTTCAGATACTGCTCTTAAAACAGCTGACTCTGGTTACTTGACTCGTCGTCTTGTTGATATTTCACAAGATGTTGTTGTAACTACTGAGGATTGCTTCGCAGACTTAGATGAAAATGTTAAAGGTGTTTGGGTAAGCGACCTTGTTGTAGATGGTGCAGTTCAAGAAACTTTGGCTGAAAGAATTTATGGCAGAGTAAGTGTTGATGAAATAGTAAATCCAAATACTAATGAAATTATAGTACCTGCAAACACTATGATTACTAAGGAACAAGCTAGCGAAATAACCAAAGCTGGTATTACCAAAGTTCAAATCCGTTCTCTATTTACCTGCCGTTGTAAACATGGCGTTTGTGCTAAGTGTTATGGTAGAGATTTGAGTAACAAGAGCATGGTTAACATTGGTGAAGCAGTTGGTATTGTTGCAGCTCAATCAATTGGTGAACCTGGTACACAGCTTACCATGAGAACCTTCCACTCAGGTGGTGTTGCGTCTGCGCTTGATATTACACAAGGTCTTCCTCGTGTTGAAGAAATCTTTGAAGCTAGAAAACCAAAAGGTGAAGCTCTTATTTCTGAGGTTGCTGGTAAGATTACTGTTAAACAAGATGCTAAATATTACTACTTTACTGTTGCTTCTCGTGAAGGTGATGTTGAATATGAAGCTAAAAAGCCTGTTGTTTTACTTGTTAAGAATGGTGATGTTGTTGAACCTGGCACTCAAATTACAGCTGGTGCAATTAATCCTGCTGATTTACTTAGAATGAGAGGTGTTAAAGGTCTTCAAGAATATCTGTTAACTCAGGTTATTGACACATACAGAGGTCAAGGCGTTAAGGTTAACGACAAGCATGTTGAACTTATCATTAGACAAATGCTTAAAAAGGTTAAAGTTGAATCATCTGGTGATACATCACTTCTTCCTGGTGAAATTGTTGATGTTTATAGATGTGATGAAGAAAATGAACGCATTCTTCAAGAGGGTGGAGTTCCTGCAACTGTAAAGAGAATCCTACTCGGTATTACAAAGGCATCTCTTTCGACAGAAAGCTTCCTTTCT
>CARBWQ010000116.1 GCA_948949055.1 uncultured Eubacteriales bacterium
GATATACATCGGCTACCATATGTTTTGAAAGAGCGTTAACGCAGGATACACCAACGCCATGTAGTCCACCAGAGATTTTATAGCCTTCTCCACCAAATTTACCACCGGCGTGAAGTTTGGTGAGAACTACTTCAACTGCGCTCTTTCCTTCCTTAGGAATAATACCAGTAGGAATACCACGACCATTGTCGGCAACAGAGCAAGAGCCATCAGCATTGATGGTTACTTCAATTTGCGTACAATATCCAGCGAGAGCTTCGTCGATAGAGTTGTCCACTACTTCGGTTACAAGGTGGTGAAGACCATGTTCATCGGTAGAACCAATATACATACCAGGTCTTTTACGAACTGGTTCAAGTCCTTCAAGAACTTGAATGTCACTTGCGTCATATTTGACAGAGCGACCAATTTCTTGTTCGTTAGTTTGTTCTAAGTTGTTGTCCATATTTTCCATTTTTTCTCCTATATAATATTAATATATTAAATATATATAATATATTATATATAATATACAATATAAAGGCAAGCCTTTTTCAAAATTAAAAGTTAAAAAATGTCAAAAAATATTAAAAAATGTTGCAAATATTCCCCCATTGTGCTATCATCTATCTCATGAAAAAGGAAAAATTAACTAACGAAGAACTTTTAGAAGAAAAGATTTCAGATAATGAAGAAAATCGTGAAGAACTTGTCGATGAAAAACAAGCAAAAGAAATAGATAGTGCTGAGATGACAGTAAACTCTACAAGTGATGTCAAAATTTCTCGTAAAAAGGAAATTATAGAATTTTTGAAATTTTTGGGTTTCTCACTTTCTGCTGGTGCTATTCAACTTGGTTCATTTACAATTATGTATGAGCTTATTGGCTGGAAAGAGTGGTGGGCTTGTCACCTAATTAGTTTGACTTTATCAGTGCTTTGGAATTTTACTTTCAACCGTAAATTTACATTTAAGTCGGCAAGCAATGTACCTCTCGCTATGGCATTTGCATTCCTATTTTATGTGGGATTTACCCCAGCTTCGATATTTGGTGGTAATGCTTTAAAAGGCATTGGTTGGAATGGAACGCTTGTTGAAGTTATAACGATGGTAATAAACTTTGTACTTGAATTCGTTTGGGATAAATTCATTGTGTTTAATGATAAATTAATGTCTAAGATTGCTTTTAAGTTGAAAATTAAAAAGTAAAAAATAGCCACTTTCATGTGGCTTTTTTTTAATTAAATATTGACAATTTTTATTACATAAGTATAATTATATTAAAAGGAAATTAAGATGACAAAAAATAAGATTTTAGAACTGATTGAAAAAAAGAAATATAATAAAGCTTTTGAAATGCTTGAAAACGCTCCTGATGAGGATAAAGATGATAGAAAATTTATGGGGCAAATGCTTGATTGGTCGCCACGCACTTTTAGATATGCTAGCAAAAGACTTAGAAATGATAGAGAGTTTGCATCTATTGCTATAAAAGCTTCTCCAATAAACTTTAAGTTTACAGGGGAAGAACTGAAAAACAACCAAGATTTCTTGTGGGAAATGGCAGAAGCGTTATCAAATGGCAAGCCTTCTCTAATTGCTGTGCGTGTTCTTGATGATATTTTTAAACGTGCGAAGTCATTTGACAATGAGATTGAAAGATAGTTAAGGAGTTATTATGCAAAATATTAGCAGAGAAGAGATGATTGAACTTGTTAAGAAAAGCAATCATCCATATGAAGTTTTACATGGAAGCAGTTATGTGTCTGACCAAGAGATACTTTTGCTTGCCATTAAGAAAGGTCCAGAATGTCTTTTGATGGCAGATAAAAATCTACGCAATAATAGAGGATTTATCTTAAAAGCAGTACAGCAAAATGGTCTTGCTCTTGAATATGCTAGCTATACTCTTAAAGGTGATAAAAAAGTTATCTTAGAGGCATTAAAATATGATAAAAGTGGTAGATGTTTTTCGTGCATTAACGAAAACTTAAAAAATGATAGAGCTTTCGTTTTGGAAGCCATTAAGATAAATGGTAATGCTCTATTATATGCTAAATTGCATTTTCAATGGGATCTTGAAATGATTATTGAGTCTATCAAAAATGGTGGCGTTATTTTCCCTTATTTAAATTCTGAGTTTAAAGGTAATCCTACCGTCGCTTTACTGGCAATCAAGCAAAATCCTATGATGTTTCATGAGGTTGGGAAAAATCTCACAAATAGTTACTCTTTCTTAATTAAAGTTAAGCAAATACTTGAAGAGCAAAATTATAAAGGATATATTTTGCAATCAGTGAATAGTTATTTGAAAAAAGTTAATGATTATGGAACTGATTTGTACTTTGATTTGTAAAAAATCATAGCCTAGGCTATGATTTTTTTGTGTCAATAAATGTGAAATTGTCATTTTTAATATTTACAAAATATTTTTGATTTGGGTTTAAGTTGCCTTTATGGAATATCTTAGCTTCTCTTGTTCGAGTTTCTCCAACCATTTTATATTTAACGTCGAAGAAATTATATCCCATAATATTTAAAAGGGGATTGATATAAAACAAAGAGTTTTTAATGTAAACAATACCTATAAAAATCATTATGATTACAAAAATGCAATAACCACTTACAAGTGAAAGGTTGAGTTGTAGGGCAAATAATACAAAAAGTGAAAAGTATCCTAAAAAATGCTTGTCAGTGATGTTTTCTCTTTCTATTATTTCAATTTCTTTTGAAGCTCCACTTGATTTTATATTCCAGATAAGTCCACCTATACCACTTGCTATTAAGATAATTAGTGTGGTGAAATTTAGCGAATTTAAGATATTAAAGGATAGGTTGTTGTTTAGCATGTCTATTACAAGCTTCAAGAAAATCAAAATAAACATCGGCACAAAGGCTGATAGAAACAATGATAGGTCCTTTAAATTGTTTTTTATTTTCTCCATGATTTTATTTTGAATAAAATGTAAAAAAATATTTAAATTTGCTTTGTTTATTTAATTTTTTAGGTTACAATATATGTATGAACATTGTACCTTTTATTATTTTTGCAATTTTAAGTGTTGCTATGGGTGTAGTTTACACCATTTTTCACAAAAAAATAGGTTGGCAGGGTATTGTCCTTCGTGGTCTTACTATGCTTACTATTTTGGCTTTTGCAGTTATAAGCTCAAATGCAAGAGAACTTAATAACGCTCTTCCAATGTTTATTATAATTGCAATAGGTGTGCTAATCGTAAGCGAAACTTTAAATGCTTCTCAAAATGTAGATGAAAATTCAAGGTTTATCACTTTTAGTATTTTTAATGCTATATCTACCATTCTATTTGCAGTCAGTGCAATAACTCTCGCTCAATTCAATGTTTTAGGCCTTTTAGGAGGCTTATTGACAGGTTTAGGCATAGGCTTGATAGTTTGTGCAGTTAAAAAGAATTGGGCGTTATATCCAATTTTAATGGAAATTATGGTCGGCCTTTCTGTTGGTCTACTTTTAGGTTTTTCACTTGTTGCAGTAATAATTTCAAAACATTTTGTAAGTTCGCTCTTAATGCTACTTGGTGCAATTATAATGCTTGCAAAACATATAGTAGAAAAGTTTTTTAATAAAAGTAAAGCGAGTGGATATTTGATAAGTGCATTAAATGCCATTTCGCTGATAATAATGACAATGTCGATATATTTCTATTAAAAATAACAATAAATTTTGAAAAAAGTATTGACAAAGCCCGTGAATAAGCATATACTATATATGTAATATCGCGGGATAGAGCAGCTCGGAAGCTCGTCGGGCTCATAACCCGA
>CARBWQ010000117.1 GCA_948949055.1 uncultured Eubacteriales bacterium
GATGCTTTTAGTACTCTATATATAGAAGAAAGTTTCGACTGGTTGAACATGAAATAGTCACAAAAAAAGTACAAGGATTTCTTGTACTTTTTTTTGTTTTAACTTTTTTTTTAATATTTTCGACTTC
This sequence comes from uncultured Eubacteriales bacterium, assembly GCA_948949055.1. Lineage (GTDB taxonomy): Bacteria > Bacillota > Clostridia > Christensenellales > UBA1242 > Caccovivens. The sequence goes on from CARBWQ010000117.1 coordinate 128, forward strand.
ATTAGATTATATTTGCAAGTTTTTTTGAAAAAAATTGTATAATGATAAAAAAAATGTAAAAAAAATATTGACATTAATTAAAAAAATTTGATATAATTATACATATTCGTGACAGTGAAGCAAAAATTAAGTAATTAACTAAATAGATTATGGGCTATTATGGACTTTTTGTACCATAAAGGCTTTTTTTTGTGTATTAAGGTCACATAGTAAGGAGAGATAAATGTCTGTCAATGTAAGAAAAGTTAAGCAAGGCAAAGTAGAAAGAATGACTTTTGGTCATTGTGAAGAACTTATTAAAGTTCCACCACTTCTTGAAATTCAAAAAAAGTCATACAAAGACTTTTTAATGAAAGGCATCAAGAAAACTCTTGATGAGTTTTTCCCAATCACAGATTATTCTGGTAAGGCAAAATTATACATTACTGAAATTTTACCATTCCAAGAGCCAAAGTATGATATCAAAGAGTGTAAGAGAAGAGGAGCTACCTATTGTGCACCTTTAAAGGTTAAGGCTCGTTTTGTCGTTGAAGAAACTGGACAAGCAGTTGAGCAAGAAGTATTCATGGGCGATGTGCCTATGATGACTGAACAAGGCTCTTTCATTTTTAACGGAATTGAAAGGGTTGTTATCAACCAAATTGTAAGAGCACCAAGTGTTTACATGACTCGTGAAAAGGAAAATAATGCAACCTTAAAAGCTCAAATGATTCCAGTGCATGGTACTTGGATTGAAATTAAGCAGGGTGCTAATGAAAACCTTAAAATCGTTCTTGAAAGAAAGAGTGTAATCAGTCTTGGCGTATTCTTAAAATGTTTTGGTTTCACAAATGAGGAAATCCTTAAACTTTTTGGTGACAATCGTTATATTAAATATGTTATTGATAAAGAAACTCAAACATCACAAGATGAATGTTTACTTGAATTTTCAAGAAAGACTAGACCAACTGATGTTCCTTCTGTTGAAAGTACAAGAAGTTTCTTAAATGCTTCATTCTTCACTGACGCATATTATAACCTTTCAAAAGTAGGTAGATATAAAGTTAATAAAAAGCTTTCTCTTAGAGAACGTCTTCCAGGCCTTATAAATGCTGATAATATCGTTGTTGATGGAGAAATTTTAGTTAAAGCTGGTGAAGAATTTAATGCTGAAAGTGCAGATAGAGTTCAAAATGCTGGCGTAAATGAAGTTTGGATTCAATTTAATGGTAAACGTCATCTTATGAGAGGTAATAATCGTGTTACTTTATCTAAGGTACTTGATTGCAATCAAGAAGAACTTGGAATTTTTGAAGATGTTTATAATCCAGTTCTTAAACAAATTTTAAGTGAAACTAAAAATAAGGAAGAAGCTTTAAAAGTTATTAAAGAAAACGCGAAAGAACTTGTTATTACAACTCTTACTATGGATGATATCTTGTCAACTGTTTCAGTTTACCTTGATGTTCTTGAAGGCTTTGCTGGAATTGATAAAATTGAGCATCTTTCAAATAAGAGAGTTGCAACTGTTGGTGAACTTACTTGCAACGCATTTAGAAGTGGTGTAACTAAACTTTCTGTAAATGTTAAAGAAACACTTCAAGGTCGTGAGTTTGTAGAAGTTACTCCTTCTCAAATCATGAATCCTAAGGCTGTTAATAAAGCACTTCGTGATTTCTTCTCTCAATCACAGTTGTCGCAAATCATGGATCAAAAGAATCCTCTTTCTGGTATTACTCAAAAACGTCGTGTGTCTGCTATTGGACCAGGAGGTATTAAAAAGGAGAGAGCTGACCCTGAAATTCGTGATATTCACTTTACACATTATGGTAGAATTTGTCCTATTGAAACACCAGAAGGTCAATCAATTGGTTTGTTAAATACTCTTGCAAGTTATGTTAGAGTAAACGATTATGGTTTCCTTGAAACACCTTATAGAGTTGTAGATAAGGAAAGAGGCGTTGTAACAAATGATGTAGTTTATAAAATGGCTGACGTTGAAAATGAAAGTTATATCGCTCAGGCCATTGAACCTCTTGACAGTGAAGGTCATTTCATTAATTCTCATATTATCTGCCGTCATGGTTCAACTAATATTGATGTTCCTGCTAGCAAAGTTGATTATATGGACGTTTCTCCAAAACAACTTATTTCTGTCGCAACAAGCTTAATTCCATTTGTAGGTAGTGACGAAGCTAACCGTGCGCTTATGGGTGCGAACATGCAACGTCAGGCTGTGCCTGTAATCAAGCCAGAAGCTCCAATCGTTGGTACTGGTATGGAAGCTGTTGCAGCTCATGATAGTGGATGTGTTATCCTTGCCAAGCGTGCAGGTAAGGTTACTTATGTTTCAGCAGATGAAATTAGAGTTCTTACTGAAAAGGGCGATGAAGATATATATACTCTCATCAAATTTGCTAAGGCAAATGACGATGTATGCTTTAACCAAAGACCTTGTGTTGTTAAAGGTGAAATGGTTAAAGAAGGCGATGTCCTTACTGATGGCTATTCAACTGAAAAAGGTGAACTCGCCGTTGGTAAAAATGTTCTTATCGGTTATATGAACTGGGAAGGACAAAACTTCGAAGACGCTATTTTAATTAACGAAAGACTTGTAAAAGAAGATGTTTACACTTCTATTACACTTTACGATCATGAGATTAAGTGCCGTACAACTAAACTTGGTGATGAAGCTATCACTCGTGATATTCCAAACCTTGGTGAAGATGCACTTAAAGACCTTGATGAAAATGGTATTATTAGAATTGGTGCAGAAGTTCAACCAAATGATATTTTGGTAGGTAAGGTTACTCCTAAGGGAGAAACAGACCTTACTCCTGAGGAAAGACTTCTTAGAGCTATCTTTGGTGATAAAGCCAGAGATGTTAGAGATACCTCTCTCCGTGTTCAACATGGTAAGGGTGGTGTAGTAGTCGATGTACAAGTATTCTCAAAGAAAAATAAAGATGACTTAGAGCCTGGCGTAAATATGATGGTTAGAGTTACCGTTGCTCAGAAACGTAAGATTTCTGTCGGTGATAAGATGTCTGGTAGACATGGTAACAAGGGTGTTGTATCTATCGTATTACCAGAAGCTGATATGCCATACATGGCTAATGGTCAACCAATTGATATCGTGCTAAGCCCTCTTGGTATTCCATCTCGTATGAATATCGGTCAGGTTATGGAAGTTCATCTTGGACTTGTTGCTAAAACTCTTGGTTGGAAGGTCGCTACTCCTGCCTTTGATGGTGCTACAATGCAAGATATTAGAGAACTTCTTGTAGAAAATAATTTCCGTGAAGATGGAAAAATTCAATTATACGATGGTAGAACAGGTGAACCTTTTGATAACCTTTCAACTGTCGGTGTAAAATATATGCTTAAACTTGAACACATGGTTGACTCAAAAATCCATGCTCGTTCAATCGGACCATATGCACTCATTACTCAACAACCTCTTGGTGGTAAATCACTGTTTGGTGGTCAGAGATTTGGTGAAATGGAAGTTTGGGCTCTTGAAGCTTATGGTGCAAGCCATATCTTACAAGAAATGCTTACTGTTAAATCAGATGACCTAAATGGACGTCTTAGAACTTATGAATCTATTATTAAAGGTCTTCCTATAGCAGAACCTGGTATTCCTGAATCATTT
>CARBWQ010000118.1 GCA_948949055.1 uncultured Eubacteriales bacterium
TCTTTTTGATAAAAACAAATGTGATTTCCACAATGTTGACAGCAAATATTTAACAAAACACTATTTCCACCTCTATTATTTGCGTATTTATCCTTTTTAAATTTAAACATTTGCCAGTTCCTCCCAAAAAGTTTTAGTTTATTTGGAATTTTGTTTAATTTGCTATATCCAAGCTATAATTCGTTTACATAATCATAATTATTTAACTTTTCGTAGACTTTTTCATGAACATAAATATCGTCAAGTTTTTTAAACGGATATTTTTTCTTTTTTGAAATAGTTTTATTTAGAGTATTATTCTTGCAATCAATCTTGAATTTTGTAGACCTATAAAAGTTTTTTGCTCTTTTTAAAAGTTCTTTTTGAGAGCAAACACCATCACTTTCTCTCTGCATAGGGAAAAAATTACCAGTTATCAAATATCCATCAAAATCCTTCAATGCAAAGTCCATAATTTCATTTAAATGACTTGCAATAGCTCTACCTCTGAATTGTTTATAAGTGTAAATTTCACTTAAATAAAAGCCTTTATCCCCATATTTTCCAAAAGACATAGTTCCAGTCATCTCTCCTTGAAGATTGTAGGATTCAATTCCAACGGGACTGTTTTCAACACATAGAAGTTTGGCTATATTTATTTCATTTTGAGAATCTTCAAACACAAAAATTTTGTCAACAAAGCGATCTCTTTTAAACTCATCAACCATTTGCCAAATATCTTTATCCATCTTTACTCCATAAAAGTATAAGTAATTGTAACACACTTTTGGTTCTTTTTCAATATAAAAATAAACTGCGTAAAACATTTAGTATTCATCTAATTTTTTAGAGTCTTTGATGGCATCTTCAAGATAATAATCAGAAAAATCTTCTTCCTTATAATTTGTACCTAAAAATTTGTTTAACATAATAAACATATAACTATCAACTAACACATCATCAATATCAATTACTAATATTTTTTTCATATTCACCTCAAAAAAAGACTTTTTAGTTAATTTTTTGTGTCAACTGACAACAAAGTCTTTTTTTTTGATTTCTTTGTTTTTGATTTTGCGACAGCAATTTTTTGATTAAAAAATCAAAAATAATCAAAAAAATCAAAATAAAAATCAAACTTTAATTTCGCGACAGATTTTTGATTTTGCGAAAAATCAAAATTATTTTTTTACATGTTTTGTAATTTCGGTCTCGTCTCTTTTTCCCTTTGTGTCGGTTACCACACGAAAAACTTTACCATTGCTATATTCAATAATCTCTGTTATTTCTTCATACTCTTGTCCTTTTTCATCAAGTAAAGTTTTTCTTATAATTTCTTCTCTATTTACAATTTTCATGTTTTCTCCTCCAAAAAGACTTTCTTTACAATATATTTGGAGCAGGTAACGGGAATCGAACCCGTGAATCACGCTTGGGAAGCGTGCATTTTACCTCTAAATTATACCTGCATTCTTATAGTTATTTTATCACAACCACCTCTTTCTGTGCAACTATTTTTTACTTTTATATTTTTTATCAACTTTATTTATCTTCTTTCATAAATACCTTATAGGAGCTTTTATGACAAAATTTTTAAATAGAGAAAGTTGTTTCATTAGCGAAAATGTTATTTTTGGTGATAACGTCACTGTTTATGAAAACAACCACATTGAAGGTGATTGCTACATAGGAGATAACACCACCCTATTACCAGGCAACTTTATTATAAATAGTTGCATAGGAAACAACTGCAAAATACATAGCAGTATAATTGAGGACTCATCATTGAAAGATAATATAAAAATAGGCCCTTATGCACATCTAAGGCCAAATTCTAAAATTGATAATGATTGCAAAATAGGAAATTTTGTTGAAATTAAAAATAGCATTGTTGGCAAAGGCAGTAAGATTAGCCATCTTGCTTATGTAGGAGATGCTGATATTGGAGAAAACTGCAACATAGGCTGTGGTGTTATCTTCGCAAATTATAATGGCAAAACAAAAAACAAAACAAAGATTGGAAATCATGTGTTTATTGGTTCTAACAGCAATATAATTGCACCAGTCACAATAGAAGATGATAGCTACATTTGTGCAGGAACAACTATAACCCAAGAGGTAAACAAAAACGACTTTGTAATTGGAAGAGTTAGACAAGAAAACAAACCTAATAAAGCTGATAAATATTGGTAATTTTTCAATAATTACATAAAAAATACAAAAAAACATCGATTTTTTTGATTTTTAAGCTAATTTTTTATTAATTTATAAATTTTTAATAGGAGAAATAATGGGAATTTATTTTGGGACAGATGGTTTTCGAGGCATATATGGAGAAGCAATTTCACCCAGCATCGCCTACAAGGTTGGAAATAGTCTAGGCAGTCTTTGTAGTCGCAAAAAAGTATTGATTGGAAGAGATACAAGAAGAAGTGGAAGCCTGCTCACCCTATCTTTCGCAAGTGGTATAATGAGCTATGGAGTAGACGTTATTGATATAGGAATAGCTCCCACACCTGTCATAGCATATCTAGCAAAGACACTAAATTTTGATTATGGAGTAGTCATAAGTGCAAGTCACAATCCAAGATGTTATAATGGGATAAAGATTTTTGACAAAGATGGATACAAAATCACCGAAGAACTTGAATCGTTGATTGAAAGAAAAATCCTCTACTCTACCGAACTTGGTCATGACAAAATTGGCCGATATTATTCTAAGCCAAGATTAGTAAAAAAATATAAAGAGAACATCATTTCACATTTTACCAGCCTAGAAGGATTAAAAATTGTCCTCGACCTTGCCAATGGCGCTTCAATAAGCACAGCAAAAGAACTTTTTACACAACTAGGAGCAAAGGTCATTATTTTAAATAATGGGAAAAATGGTAAAAAGATAAACTGCAAATGTGGAGCATTATTTCCAGAAGTAATCTCCAAAGCAGTAAAAACATATAACGCAGATATGGGTTTTTCTTTTGACGGAGATGCCGATAGAATTATAGCTTGCAACGAAAAAGGCGAAATTTTAGATGGAGATGATATCCTATTTATTTTATCTAGCAAAATAGAAAAAGGTTCTTTTGTGGTCGGAACAAGTATGACAAATAAGGGTCTAGAAGTAGCTCTTGCAAAAAAGGATATTACCCTGCTAAGAGCCGATGTCGGCGACAAATATGTTGTTGAACTTATGAAAAATAAAAAGGCCTCACTTGGTGGAGAAACTTCTGGACATATCATTGACATGGACTTTTCAACAACTGGCGATGGTGTGCTTACAGCTTTGAATATCGCTCAACTTGTCAAAAAAAGTGACAAACCTCTTTCAAAGCTTGTTTCGTTTAAACATTATCCACAAGTCATAATAAATGTAGAAGTGGTTGATAAATATAGAATGTTAAACTCTACCCTATTAACATCTAAAATTCTCAGCTTGCAAAATGAATTTAATGCAAACGGAAGAGTTCTTGTCAGGGCAAGTGGAACAGAAAATAAAATTAGAATTATGTGTGAACATATTAGCAAAAAAGAAGCAGAGAATGGTGCAAACGAATTAGAAAAGCTCGTTCATTCAATAGAATTAGAGCATTAAAAAAGATAACACTCGCTTTGCTCATGTTAATATTATGCCTAAAAAAAAGAAGTGAAAATTCACTTCTTTTTATCTAAATGAATTTTATTCAATATCTTTTTCATCACTATCGCCTTCAAAATCAATTTTA
>CARBWQ010000119.1 GCA_948949055.1 uncultured Eubacteriales bacterium
TACCACCACGCTTACCTCTTTCCTGACTTCCACCAAAGATAAGGTTGTCAATTCTTACACCATCTTTAACATATAAAGCGCCAACGCCCTTAGGTCCATAGATCTTATGAGCAGTCATGGTCATAGCGTCAATTTCCATATCTTGAACATTAATTCTTACACTGCCAATAGCTTGTGAAGCGTCAGTATGAAAAATTACACCATAGTCATGACAAATCTTAGCAATAGCTTTAATATTTTGTATAGTGCCAATTTCATTGTTAACAGCCATAATAGAAACGATAGTTGTATCTTTTCTTATCAAATGGATAAGTTCTCCCATATTAACAAGACCATGCTTATCAACTGAAAGATAAGAAACTTCAAATCCTTCTTCTTCAAGGCTAGCACAAGCATCTAAGAGAGATTTATGTTCAATCTTACTAACAATGATATGCTTACCCTTTTGAGAATAGGCATGAGCGAGCCCTCTAATAGCCCAGTTGTTTGCCTCAGTACCACCTGAGGTAAAATATATTTCATTTGATTTTTGAGCACCGATAGCATTTTTGATACGATCTCTTGCCCTGTCAACAATGCTTGATGCTTCTCTTCCATAACCATGAAGTGAGTTTGAGTTTCCATAAACTGCATTAAAGCAAGGAAGCATTTCATTCAAAACTTCACTTGAAACATAGGTTGTTGAAGCATAATCTAAATAAACTTTTTTTGACATTTTACACCCCTTTAAACAACTTATATTTTAACACTCTAATTAAATAAAGTCAATAGTAAAGAATAACTAAATATAAAAAAGTTGGAAATATTAGCCAACTTTTTTACAAATTTTATAGATATTTTTTTATTGCCTCTTCGCAATCGCCTTTTTGCCATATTCCAAGATGTTTTTCTTTTTGCTCACCATCTTTAAAAATAATAAGAGTAGGAATAGATAAAATTCCAAATTGCCTAGCAATATTTTCATTTTTGTCAACATCTATTTTCACAATTTTAAGTCCTTCTATATTGCCATCCATTTGCTCTAAGATAGTTCCCATAACCCTGCATGGTCCACACCATGTTGCAAAAAAATCTACAAGAGTTACACCTTCTTTAATTTCATTTTCGAAATCATTTTCTTCAATAATTTTCATTTTTCATCCCCTTTTTTGATTATTTTAATTAAATTTTGCCTCATTTTTAAAAATTTATTAAATTTCACCATTGATAATTTTATTTACCACAACTGATGCCAAGAAACAACCACTCATTGCAGGATAGTAACTTATACTACCTATTACACCTTCAACCTTATTTGCTTTTGACGAGCTTATAACCACATCTAAATCTTTTATCCCTGCCTCTCTCAGTCCCTTTCTTACAACTTTTGCAAGACCATCGTCAGAGGTGGAAAATATATCAACAAGCTTAAAGCTTGGCATATCATAACGATTTCCTGCACCCATGGCAGAAATGATATTGATATTATTCTTTTTAGAATAAACTATTAATGCAATTTTGTCTTTTACGCTATCAATAGCGTCGATTATGACATCAGTTTCGCCAATTAGACTTTCAATATTTTCATTTGTCAATCTAGTTGGACAAACTTCAACTACAATATTAGGGTTTATATCAAGTAGCATTTCCTTTAATACATAAACTTTTTTCCTGCCAATAGTACTTTGAAAGGCAACTATTTGACGATTTACATTGCTTGGCGAAACATCATCAAAGTCAATGAGTTTAAATTTTTCTACACCAGCTCTTGCGAGCATGATTGTTGTATAACCACCAACTCCACCTGTTCCAACAATTGTAACGTGCTTACTTGCCAGCTTTTTTATTGCATCTTTACCAATCAAAGCCTCAGTTCTTGAATTATCCATAATAGTCCTTATAAAACATACTTGCTTAAATCAAATTTTTTCTTGCTCTCTTTGAAAGCATTTTGAACATAAAGTTTATCTACAACAACTTCAAGCATAGGATGCTCGCCAGTTGCATTGAAAGAGATATCTTCTAAAAGAAGTTCCATAATTGTATGGAGTCTTCTCGCACCAATATTCTCACTTGTTTCATTTTCAGTTTCTGCCATTTCAGCTATTTCTTCAATCGCCTCATCTGTAAATTTAAGTTCGATATTATCCACCTTTAATATACTTGCATATTGAAGAGTAACTGAATTTTTAGGTTCTGTCAAGATTCTCTTGAAATCTCCTTTTGTGAGATTATCAAGTTCTACTCTTATTGGGAATCTTCCTTGGAGTTCTGGAATCATATCCTCAATATTTGAAACATGGAAAGCTCCCGAAGCAATAAAGAGAATGAAATCTGTTTTAACATTGCCATATTTAGTAGCAACAGTGCTACCTTCAACGATAGGAAGTATATCTCTTTGTACACCTTCTCTTGAAACATCTTGATTATTTGAACCACCAGCTTTACCTATAATCTTATCAATCTCATCAATAAAGATAATACCCTCTTCTTCTGCTCTTCTAATAGCCTCAGCATTCACACTTTCCTTGTCAACCATTCTATCACACTCTTCAAGAGTTATAATCTCTCTCGCACGAGCAACAGATAGTTTTCTCTTATGACGTTTTACAGGAAGCATTCCGTCAAAGATGTTGCCTATATTAATTTCAGGCATGCCAAATGCAACAGCTGGCTTAGAATTATCAACAACCTCAACTTCAATAGTTTCATTTTCAAGTTTGCCATCTCTTAAATCATTTTCTACATCAGTCTTATCAACAGTAAGATTTTGAGCTCGTCTTGTATCACAAATAGCGTTTACAAGTTTTCGATCAACATTAGGTTTAACCTTCGCTTCCATTTCATGAGTTTTTTCATCCTTAACAATCCTAACAGAAACCTCAACAAGGTCACGTATCATGCTTTCAACATCTCTACCTACGTACCCAACTTCTGTATACTTAGTTGCCTCAACTTTTATGAATGGAGCTCCAACCAATTTTGCAAGTCTTCTTGCAATTTCAGTTTTACCTACACCAGTTGGACCTTTCATAATAATGTTTTTTGGTGTAATTTCCTCACGAATTTCCTTTGGAAGTCTACTTCTACGATATCTATTTCTAAGTGCAATAGCAACAGCTCTTTTTGCTTTTGCTTGTCCGATAATATATTTATCAAGTTCTTCTACAATTTGTTTAGGTGTCAAATTCATGTTAAACCTCCTCAACTGTGATATGGTCATTAGTGAAAACGCAAATTTGACCTGCTATTTCAAGAGCTTTTGTAGCAATCTCCTTAGCAGACAATTTTGTGTTTTGTTTTAATGCTTTTGCAGCACTAAGAGCATAGTTTCCACCAGAACCAATAGCACAAACATCATCATCAGGTTCAATTACTTCGCCTGTACCACTAACAATCAAAAGTTTATCTTTATCAGCTACAATCATCATTGCGTTAAGTTGTCTTGAAGCCTTATCTTCTCTCCAAGTTCCAGCAAGCTCTACCGCACTTCTCATAAGGTTACCTGAAAACTTATTTAACATATTTTCAAATCTTTCGCAAAGCGAAAAAGCATCAGCAACAGAGCCAGCAAATCCTATTACAACTCTGTCATCATAAATTCTTCTCACTTTATGAGCATTTGACTTGAATATTACACTTTCTGAAAGTGTAACCTGTCCATCACCTGCAAGTGCAATTTTTCCATTTCTTTTTACACCACAGATT
>CARBWQ010000120.1 GCA_948949055.1 uncultured Eubacteriales bacterium
GCTTCAAGAAGTCCATTTAAAGCTTCTTGGGAATTTTCGCTAAACCCATCTTTTCCTATTTGCATAACAGGTTCAAGAGCATTTCCTAGTCCTCTAAGCATTGCTCTTTGTTTTGTTGTTATCATAATTTCTCCTTTATCTAATAGATTCACATTTTATTATTCTGAATACTCAAAAACAGCATCTTTAATTTTTATAATGCTTCCATTTTTAAGACCTCTTTCTTTAAGCATATTTATAATTCCCATACTCTCTAATCTTTTTTGGAAATAAGCAAAAGAACGAGTATCTGACAGCACTACACCACGAATAAAATTGTCAATTTTTCCACCACTTACAACAAAAGCACCTTCATTATCTCTTTTTATTATTATGCTTTCTTTATCTTTCGTATCAAAATCAAACTTTTCTATTTCAAGAGGTGGTTTTTTAGGTAATTTGCTTAACATTTCAAGAGTTTTAAGCTTAACTTCTTCAACTCCTCTATAAGTTGCACCTGAAATCAAGATAAACTCCTCGCCAACTTCTTTCTTAAACCTATCAATTCTCATTTTTAAAGTGTCTTCATCAATCAAATCTATCTTTGACAACAATATAATTTGAGGAGTTTTTGAAAGTTCTTCACTATACAATGCAAGTTCTTTATTTATTACTTTAAAATCTTCTATAAAATCTCTGCCATCGCTTTCAGAGATATCTACAAGATGCAATAATAATCTAACTCTTTCAACATGTTTTAAGAAATAATGTCCTAAACCTTGTCCATCACTTGCACCTTTAATTAGTCCTGGAATATCGGCAACTACAAAAGTTTGACCTTTTACCTCACAAACTCCTAAATTTGGATATAAAGTTGTGAAAGGATAGTTTGCAATTTTAGGGTTAGCATTTGAAATACAAGACAACAAAGTAGATTTACCTGCATTTGGAAAGCCAATAAGACCTACATCTGCAATAGTTTTAAGTTCTAATATTACCTCTCTTGACTTTGTTTCTTCTCCTGTTTGAGAAAAATGAGGAGCTTGTTTAATAGATGATTTATAGTAAGCATTGCCATGTCCACCTTCACCACCTTTTAAAGCGATAAAAGACATACCATCTTCAAATAAATCTGCAATAACTTTTCCACTTTCACTATCAATCAAAACTGTACCACAAGGCACTTTAATAATTTTATCAGCTCCTTTTGCACCAGTTTTAAGTCTTTGACCACCACTGCAACCATTTTCTGCATAAAATTTTTTATGAAATCTAAAATCATATAAAGTGTTTAAATTTTTTGTAGCTACAAATACAACATCTCCACCTTTGCCACCTTCACCACCATCTGGTCCACCATTGGCAGTTTGTGCTGTATGCAAAAAGGAGGTTGAACCATTTCCACCATTTCCAGCTTTAATTATAATTTTTGTTCTATCTAAAAACATTCAATCTCCTTATTTTGTATATATTATGTGCACACAAGCCACAATATATTGATTTTTTATTTATTTGTACACATTTCACCAAATGGACATTTATCACAGTCAGGCTTTTGCGCTTTACAAATATAACGTCCAAAATGCACCAACTGTAAATGCAATTTTCCCCAATCAGCTTTATCAAATTTAGACATAAGCCCCTTTTCACATTCAAGAGGATTATTGGTTTTTACAAATCCAAGCCTATTTGAAACTCTAAGAACATGAGTATCAACAGCAATTGCATCACCTTTAAATGCTTCTGAGTAAACTACATTGGCAGTTTTTCTTCCTACCCCTGCCAAAGTTTGAAGAGCATTCAAATCGCTAGGAACTTCTCCACCAAAATTATCAACCAAGCTTTTACTCATAACCAATATATTTTTTGCTTTATTATGATAAAAACCACATGAATGGATTTTTATTTCTAATTCTTCTTGTGATAATGTAAGCATTTTTTGAGGCGTGTTATATTCTTTAAAAAGCTCATTTGTTACAACATTCACCCTTTTATCAGTACATTGGGCTGATAAAATTACTGCAACGAGTAACTCATAATTATTTTTATAATTTAATTCACATTTTGGCTCGGGAAATAGACCGTCCAATTTCTCTTTAAATTCAACTGATTCCATTTTTACCTCATAAGTGGGAATAAAACAGTATCTCTAATATTTGGCAAATCAAAGATAAATTGGATAAATCTATCAATTCCAAATCCTAAACCAGAAATTGGAGGCATGCCATGTTCCATAGCAAGCAAGAAATCTTCATCTACGTCCATAGTTTCTTCATCACCAAGATCCTTTTCCTTTAATTGATCTTCAAGAAGTTTTCTTTGAAGTACTGGATCAACAAGCTCTGAATATGCCTTAACAAGTTCTGCTCCACCAGCTACAAATTGGAATACATCTATTACCCTGCTATCGTTGTCATTTCTTCTTGCAAGAGGCATAAGATCAGCTGGATAATTGTAAATAATAGTTGGATTTACAATATCAGCTCTAATTTTTCTTTTATAAATGAAATCCACAAGAGTACGAACTGTTTTACATTCTTCAAGTTCTTTCTCGGTATAAACTCCACTTTCCACAACCTTTCTTTTGAGTTCATCAATATCAGTAATAGCAAGGAAATCGAATCCTAAAATTTCTCTGAGTCTTTCAATGTAATTTATTCTTGGCCATTCACTATCAAATTCAATTTCTTGACCTTGGTAGGTAATTTTAGTAGTCCCCAAACATTCTTTTAAGGCTTTCAAAATGAGTTCACGATAAAATTTAAGATTATCTTCAAAATCCCAATAAGAAGCATACCATTCAACTTGCGTAAACTCTTGAAGATGATATGGATCCATACCTTCATTTCTAAAATCTTTACCAAATTCAAACACTCTGTCAAAACCAGCTGCAATACATTGCTTCAACCATGTTTCTTTTGCTATTCTCAAATTACAATCTATATCAAGTGCATTATGATGTGAAAAGAAAGGCTTTGCACTAGCTCCCGAAACAGATGTTTGAAGAATTGGAGTTTCTACTTCGATAAAACCACAATCTTCAAGATGACGACGAACGCATGAAATAAGTTTACTTCTTGTTAAAAACACCTGTCTTGATTTTTCATTTGAAATCAAGTCAAGATAACGTTGTCTATAAATAGTTTCGGTATCACTTAAACCATGGAATTTTTCAGGTAAAGGTCTAAGCGTTTTTGAAAGCAAAGTTACCTTTTCAGCCTTAACGGTCACCTCACCAGTTTGAGTGAGATAAACTTCACCTTCTACGCCAACAAAGTCAGCAATATCGATCATTTTCTTATAAAAATCATATGCTTCTTCATCAAGTTCATTTCTACCAACCGACACTTGAATCTTCGCATTTATATCACGAATTTGGATAAAGCCAAACTTACCCATAACACGCTTAAAGATAATTCTTCCAGCAACTTTTACTCTTTCTCCCACCTTTTCGCGAGCCTCGGCAATTGTGCAAGTTCTTTCAAACTTATCTTTATATGGAACCTCTCCCATATCTCTTAAATCATCAATTTTCTTTTTTCTAATATCAACTTCATTTGATAAAATTTGTGTATCTGCCATTTGTAATCTCCTTGTAAATTAAGTTATCACAAATCGCAAAATATGTCAATTATTTGTATCTATTTTTGTAATAATTATAGTTTTTTAAAACCTTATTAAGATATTTATCAGTTTCTTTAAAA
>CARBWQ010000121.1 GCA_948949055.1 uncultured Eubacteriales bacterium
AGCGGAATTTATAGAAAACATGTGGGATTACCAACAAACTTAAAAACATATATAGATTTAAGAGAAAAAATACTTCGAAAAATAGCTTTAAATCAATTAACAAATAATAAACTGTTAAAATTAATAGCGGACATAGAAAATGAAGGCATACACGACCACTTAGCTAATGAAGTAGTAAAATCAGATAAAGATATGGCACAAAAAATATATGAAAAAGTACTAAAAGAAGATATTGTCATTAAAGAAAACCGTAAAGAAAATCCCAGTAAGAATAATAAGAAAACAGCAAAATTAAAGCCAAAGAGAAAAGGTCCTAAAAATTTATTTAAGAAAATACAACATAGTAATCAAGAGGGAAAAATAGAACAAGTGACTGTTGATGAAGAAAAGAATATATATGTTTGTAGTGATTTACATGGACAATTTGAACTATATAAAATGATGCTAAGTCAAATTAAAGAAGGCGAAAAGTTATATATTTTAGGTGATGTAATCGATAGAGGATCAGATGGAATTAAAATTTTACAAGATATATTGCAGAATAAAGACAAAATAGAACTTTTTGTGGGAAACCATGAATTGATGATGATGCAAGCGATATTTTCAAACAATGAAATTGAAAAGCAAAATTGGATTAGAGAATCAAATGGTGGAAGAAAGACGCAAGAAGACTTTCTGAAATTATTTCCAGAAGAACAAGAAAATATTAAAAATCTATTATTACAATCTACAGTGCATAGTGAAATAACTGTTGGTGGTGAAAAAATTTATTTAGTACATGCAAAAGCAGATAAAAATTCTGATAGAGAAAAAGAAACTGTTATAGACTATTTAGATGAAAATAAAGAAAAAGAACTTTACGATAGTGTATGGGCAAGGATAGGTGATATAAAGGCTCAAAGTAGTTCTGAAGTATGGCAAGAAGACGATATAGCAAGAAAGAACGTCTTTACTATAATTGGGCATACACCTACAGATGATAATAAAATAGATGTACATGACTCGTATGCAATTATAGATTGTGGAGCCACAAATTATGGTAATGGCTGTTTGTTAAGATTAAATGATGGAAAAACAGTATATTTTGATAATGTTGCAAGATGTCTAGAACAACTAAAAAACGAAGAAGAGAGATAATAAAAGAGTTCATATAGAACTCTTTTATCATAAATTAAATACACTTTTATTTTTGTAAGTTTGACATAATGTAAAAAAAGTGATATTATATATACGTGATTTTTATAGATGCTTTATTTTAATACAAGGAGGAACATTGTATGACTAACTATACAAAAAGATCACCTTTACTTCGTTCTAATACTATAAGCAAGCGGGAAGTTGATGCAATAATCGCTCAATTAAAAAATATTCCAAGTTTTTGGAAGAAAAAATTTATCCAAGATGATTGGCAATTAGTTGTAACAGATAAAATGCCTCAGGAGTTTGGAGGGGTATTAAGTGAATTTTATGCTGATGCTAACAAGAGACAAATGTGGTTGAATGTAGGAGCTTTAGATATCCATTCAAATATAATATATATAGCATTTGCATATTATATTAGTATGGAATATGCTCAAATTAAAGAATCTATTAAATTTGCAGAATTGGTTAATCAGAATGAACGTGAATTAAAATTATTCTTAAGGTTCAGGAGAAATACTTCTCCTACTAGAGACGCAATTTTTGCGGAGTTATTTTCACTTGTAATTGAAACTGATGGAAAAAATTCACTTTCAAAAATTGACGAATCCTATCAATATGTAAAAAAGTGGGTATATGGCCAAATTTTCGATAGAAATCTTACTTATATTCCAAATTATATTGAAATCGGTGTTGATGTTATTGATGAACAAATTGAAATAACTGATAAAGCATTTAAATCTTTACCTCAAAAATTGCAACAGCAATTTCTAAAAGAGGAATGGAAAATAAGAATTTCTAACGAGAAACTTTTAAAAGACTCTACATATGGACTTTGTTCAAGTTTTGATAGTAGGATATTCATTAGAAGTTCGTCTCCAGAATTAAGTAAAACCATTTGGCATGAATTTGGCCACTATTTGGATTTTAAAGAGCACTTCATAAGCCACAAAAGATCTTTTACAACAGTTTACCAAAAAGAAAGAATGGCTATTAGAAGGCTCTACGACAACAATGAAGAATTTGAATATGGTATTTCAAATAGCGTAGAATATTTTGCGGATACTTTTGCATTATATATGGCAAATCCAGAAGCGTTGCAAGAGTGTGCACCAGAAAGCTATAATGTCATAAATGATGCAGCAAAAGGATGGAAGTAAAAATAAGCAGATGAGAACTCAGACTTGAGTTCTCATTTTAAATTAATAAAGAATATGATAAAAACTTAATATTTTAAAATGTTCACATAATATTGACAAAAACTAAAAAAAATGATAGAATATGCTACAGTTAAGAGGTTTTAAAGATTTTCAAAATTCTTAACTAAGAACTTTGACAAACTGGTAGTAAACTACCAACATACTGTAATCAAAATCAAAATCTATGATTGGAGGTAATTTTATGAACTACACATTCACAAACAAGCGGGATTACATCAAATTTCTCTCTAATCTTAGAGAGGGAGTTGTTGGTATCCAATCCACGATTTATTTCGATGACCGAAATAATAAAGCTATTAAGATCTTTTCTCTGGAAGATCAGAATCTTGATAGCCGAAAGAAAGAACTTAAACTTAAGGAGTTGATGAAACTCAAAAATCGTTTCACAACAGTTGCATTGCCTGAAGCAATAATCACCTGCCAGGGAAAATGTGTGGGCTATGTAATGCCCAAACTTCCGGATGCGGTGAGCCTCAGAGATTTTCAGTTTAAAGCCAAAAAGCAACAGACCGATTTAAAAGAAAGCTTGAAAATTGCATGTGAATTAGCTAGATTCATTGAAAAACTTCATAGTGAAGGTATTATTTTTGGAGATTTCCATTCAGATCAGTTTATGACTAAAGATGGAAAAATCTATGTATGCGATACTGACACATGGGGATTTGCAAACAAAGGCGAAGACTATGAGGCAGATAGAGCTGGACGGCCTGAGTATATTGATCCCAAAGTAAGGGACTTCAGTAAGCCTGATATTTATATTACAGGCTATACAAAGCAGTCTGACTACTTTTCACTAGCTGTTGTCGTTTTTGAAATGCTTGTTGGATTCAATCCGTATGACGGAAGTTATCCTCTGGTAAAGGGATATAACAGACCCCTGAGAGCCTTGAATCATATTTCGATTTTAGGTAATCATGACTTAAAGAGCCTGGATAGTTTCCAAATGAAACATGTAGCTTGGATGTCTGAAGGATTGCAGGGTGATTTTTTGCAGATTTTCGAAGGAAAGAAGAGATTTAATATCTTGCATTCTCTTGAAAGTCAGGCTAAAGACCTTAAAAAATGTAGAAAGCATCAGTATTATAATTCTTCAAGGTATTCCAAATGTCCTTGTTGTCATGCGTATCAGGATAGTTATGCATTGAGAGAATTCAAGAATTACAACGTAGACAACATCTCTTATAAGAGAAATAGTGTATTTGTTCAAAAGCAGGTACGTAAAGTTGTAAACTTCTCTACGATTCTTGATTATGACACCAATGCAGTCCACTTGAAAGAAAATGGTAGATTGGAAAAAAC
>CARBWQ010000122.1 GCA_948949055.1 uncultured Eubacteriales bacterium
CCTCAGAAGATGAATTATCCTTAGTTTTAGAATATAACTTATTTAGTATTTCTCTATGTGAAGGGTCTACATTTGTATCGCGTTTTGGTGCAGGTAGGCGAGTATCCTTAGTATTTTCAGAAACAATTTTTATTTTTGGTGGTTCAATTTTCTTTGCCTTTCCAACATCACTTGGACTAAGATGACCGGTAATCAAAATAGCATCATCTTTATGTTCTTCAACCTTTGTAAGTTTATTTTCATTTTCTTTGTTAATGACTTTATTCAAACTACTACTACGTGTTTCATAGTTTGTAACGCTAGGGTATGTATACTTAGCTTTATTTTCCAATAAAGAGTTTTTAAATTCTTCTATATTGGCTTTTTTCTTTTCATTTGCCACAACAAGAGCATCAGTAGTTGTAATTGCTATTTGATCTTCTGCAAAGCTACGTTTTCTTTTTATTTTGTTTATATCTTTGGAAATATCAAACAATCTTTTGTTATATTCATCTGCATTTTGGTTTGAAAGAAATACAGCGTCATCAAGTTTTTCTTCAATCTGCAATTCTTCAACATTATCAGCTTGTTCATCATCTTGTTTAGCCTCAAAATAAGAAGGCTGTAAAGAATCCTTTACTTCGATAGTTTCTTCTGAATTCTCCTCAATATTTCTGGTTAAAAATCTCGCATCATCATGAACTTCTTCTTGAATTTGAACTTCATTATTTTCTTCTAAATTATCTGTTATAGAATTGTCATTATTCTCTTTTATTTCATTTTCAATAATTTCATCTTTGTTAACTGTCATCTGACTATCATCTAATGAAGAAAAATCAAAAAATTCTTCTTGTTCTTCATTTTCATCATCTTGTGAAATTTGAGAATCTTCTGAAAGGGTAGTGGTTTGCAAAATTACTTCTTTGTTCACAGAATTATTATATTGTGATTGATCCATTTCTAAGAAATTTTCTGTTTGAACATCAACGTCAACAAAATCTCTAAAAACATCAATATTGTTATAATCAAAATATGCTTTAAGTTCCTGATAAAATCCACGACCTTTATCTGTTAAAGAATAATACTTTCTATTTGGTCCAAAATCACTGCTTTGTAAATATGAAGAAATATAACCTTGCTTTTCCATTCTAGTAAGGTTTGAATAAACGCTTGGCTTTTTTAAATTAATTTTTCCATTGCTACGAGCAGATATTTCACTAATAATATCTAAACCATAAAAATCTCTGTCTTGAAGACAGGTTAGTATTAAATAAGATAGTTGTCCTTTTGCATAAAGTTCCATATTAACCTCATTTAAATTATAATCCAAGATTTAATTTAAGTCAACATATTTTTAAATAAAAATTAAATACTAGTATGTCTTGCATACTAGTAAGATAGGGTGTCCCAAAATTATAAATTTTCAGCCTTTATCATATAAAAATTAGGGTAGATAAGATTTTAAATAATTCTCTTATTTATAATCAAAGGGTACAAAGACTAAAACTTAATAGATTTCCTTGATATTTTTTAGTAAAAATTACAAAAATTTGTAAAAGGGCGTATTTTGTATCTATGCGTAAAAGACAGCTTTTACGCATAGATAGGCGCATACTAGTAAATAATTATAAGCTATTTTGTTATTTTTTTATAAATAAATATTTTAAGCTTTTTAATCATATTAAATTAAATAATTTATTAAATTCAATTCCACAGTTTCCACAAACAATATCTTCATTTATATTTTTAGTCATATCATTTATAGATTGAATATTTCTTATTGATTTAACTTTAAGGAAATTTATAACTTTTAAAAAGACCTTATATATATCCATGCCATCAAATAATTCATTTGGCACAGCACAAAGAAGACTTTCTAAATATACTTGATTAGGCATATGACCATTAACATTATAATATAAAGTATTAAATATTTTTAAAAGTTTATTAAAGTTGTCACCCACATCATTTAATTTTAATGAAATTTGTTCTAATCTAGAATTAATATTCACTTCAATAAAACCACGTTTATTTGCTGAAAAATATTTAAATGATTGTTCATTATGACTTACCAAATATATTGTTATCTCTGTATTGCTTCCAAAATCTTCTTTACCAATAATAGATATTTTACTATCTTTCAAGCTTAAAATTGTAGTTTCTGACAGATTATTACACATACTCGTTTGTAAATCCTCAGCTAGATTATAGATAGAATATTTACTAGGATCAAATTTAACCTTAGATAATTCTTCAATTTGCTGTAATTCACGTTTTCTACGGCTTCTACGTCTACGTCTTTTAAACAATTTCCTTGCAGACCAAGCATATTTAAGACGCTCTTTAAAATTTCGCCAAATATTAGTTTTTTTCATTGTATTAAGTTCTAATTGAGCATTATCAATACCAAGAAAATAAACACAGCCTGAATTATCTACAAATGAATTGGTTATTAATTCATTCACAGGTTGCAACAAAACGTTTTTTACGTTGATATAAGAAACCTTTTTTGACAATGCATCAATAGATAAGGCCAATACTTGGTTTATATTTTTATTAATATTTTTAAGATATTTTGAATGATCTTGTTTTACTATTGAATTTACAAGATCACTGGTTATTTTAAATTTAGCCATTTAGTTTCCTTTTTTAGAAGGAAATATTTTATCTTTTCCTCCCATATAACCTCTTAAAGCAACAGGAATATTTACACTGCCGTCTTCATTTAAATTATTTTCTAAGAAAGCTATTAACATTCTTGGAGGCGCAACAACAGTATTATTCAAAGTATGTGCCAATTTTGTTCCTTCTGAGGTCTTATATTTAATTCCAAGTCTTCTAGCCTGTGCATCTGACAAGTTTGAACAAGAGCCTAACTCACCAAAATATTTATTTTGTCTAGGACTCCACGCATTTAAATCGCAAGACTTAACCTTTAAGTCTGCAAGGTCACCACTGCAACATTCCATAACTTCATGAGGGATATCTAGACTTTTAAAGAAATCTGATGAAATTTGCCACATCTTATTGTACCAGTCCATAGAATCTTCTGGCTTGCAAATCACGATCATTTCCTGTTTTTCAAACTGATGAACACGATAAATTCCCCTTTCTTCTATTCCATGAGCACCAACTTCCTTTCTAAAACAAGGAGAATAAGAAGTCAAACATAAAGGTAAATTTTCTTCTTTAAGGATAGTTTCTTTAAATCTCCCAATCATTGAATGTTCACTTGTACCAATCAAATAAAGATCTTCACCTTCTATTTTGTACATCATATTTTCCATTTCTTCAAAACTCATAACGCCATTAACAACATCACTTCTAATCATAAATGGAGGCACAACATAAGTAAAGCCTCTATCAATCATAAAATCTCTTGCGTAAGACAAAATAGCAGAATGAAGTCTTGCAACATCGCCTGTTAAATAATAAAAACCATTGCCACTAGTTCTTCTAGCACTATCAAGGTCTAAACCATTTAAACTCTCTAAAATATCTGCATGATATGGTATTTCATAATTAGGAACTTTCGCCTCGCCAATTACCAGTCTTTGCACATTTTCGCTATCATCTTTACCAATAGGAACATCATCAGCAATAATATTTGGAATTAAATACATAAACTTTCTCATTTTATCAGAAAGCTCTGCTTCTTCCT
>CARBWQ010000123.1 GCA_948949055.1 uncultured Eubacteriales bacterium
TTATTTTTTCCTCGTAAAATATCACCACATTTTAGATTGTAAGGACAATTTATTTCAACTATTTCTTGAACTTTCTTTGCATCGTCAATTTTTTCTCCCTTTTGATTGGTGATAGATTCTATCTTAATCTTTTTCAAGAAATTATCGTCTGGTGAAAGCACTTCAAGTTCATCGCCCAACTTAAATCGATTTCTCATTTCTACTTTTACCCTGCCATCTTTTGCATCTTCAACCACTTTTGCAATGAAAACAGAAGTTTGCACTGGCATTGAATCTTCCAAATATTCTTTATCATCAGCACCAAAATAAAAACCAGTAGTATAACGTCTATGACTTGTTTTTTCAAGTTCGTCATGAAGAACATCAAAGTCCTTAAACCCGTCAAGTGCTCTTCGATATGCGTTGACTACACTTGCTACATAATAATCAGACTTCATTCTACCTTCAATTTTTAAGCTGATAATGCCTGCATCTTTTAGTCGGTCAATATGATCAATTAGACACATATCTTTTGAATTAAAAATATAAGTTCCTCTCTCATCTTCTTCAATAGGATATTCATCATTTCGGCTTTCTTCACGTACAAAGTACTTCCATCTACAAGCCTGAACGCAAGCACCACGATTACTATCTCGTCCAGTCAAATAGTTGGACAATAGACATCTGCCAGAATAAGAAATACACATAGCTCCATGCACAAAAGCCTCTATCTCTAAATTCAAATTATTTTCATGGATTTTCTTTATTTCATCTAGATTAAGTTCTCGTGCAAGAACAACTCGTGTAACACCCATGTCTGCATACAGTCTGGCAGAAGCCGAATTATTTACATTTGCCTGAGTAGAAACATGGACGTTCAACATTGGGAAATTCTTTCTAATATAAGAAATAAGACCTAAATCAGATACTATAACTCCATCAACTTTTGCCTTAACTAACAAATTTAAATACTCATCAATTCCTTCAAAGTCACTATCTCTTGCAACGATATTTAGTGTAATATAACCTACCTTTCCTCTTTCATGCAGATACTCCATTGCTTCAAATATTTCCTCGTCAGTAAAATTACCAGCGAAGGCTCTCAGTCCCAAAGTTTTGCCTGCAAAATATACCCCGTCTGCACCAAAATGAACAGCTGTTTTAAGTTTTTCAAAATTCCCAGCAGGTGCTAATAATTCCATTATATTTCCTCCAAAATTTAATAATTTATCAAAATTTACATAAAAATCCAATATTTTTTGCTTTTTTTGACCAATTTTTGATATTTTTTATTTTAATTCTACATTTGGTTTTGCTGTTAAATCAAACTCTGCTAAGCCAATTCCGTCACGAATCATATAGTAAGCCATTGATCCTATCATTGCACCATTATCTGTGCAATATTTAAGAGCTGGGCTATAAAAAGTTATATTATTTTCATCACATAACTTATTAAGCCTTTCTTTCAATCTTGAATTAGCTCCCACGCCACCAGCTACGACCAAACTATCAAGTCCACTATTCTTACAAGCCTTAACTGCCTTTTCAGCAAGCTCTCTTGTCACACATTCTTGAAATGAACTTGCAAGATCGGCTTTGTTTATTTCAAGCCCCTTCTGCTGGGCATTATGAACAAGATTAACCACTTCGGTTTTTATTCCACTAAATGAAAAGTTGTAGGTATGTTTTAAACTATTAGAAACAGTAAATTTAAAGGTAGGTTCGCCCTCTTTTGCTAATTTATCTATTTCAGGTCCACCAGGATAAGGAAGCCCAATTACTCTTGCTACTTTATCAAACGCCTCACCAACTGCATCATCGACAGTAGTTCCAAGCATAGAAAACTTATTATAATCTTCAACCTTTAATATTGCTGTATGACCACCACTTACCATTAAACAAAGAAAAGGTGGTTTAAGTGACTGATGCGAAATATAATTTGCTGCTATATGCCCATGAACATGACTTACAGCGATAAGAGGTAAACCCAAGCTATAAGCAAGCCCTTTTGCAAAATTAACACCTACTAATAATGCTCCTATAAGTCCAGCACCATAAGTTACAGCAATCGCATCAATTTGATCAATAGAAATATTTGCAATAGAGAGGGCTTCTTGAAGAACACTTGAAATAGCCAAAATGTGATTTCGAGAAGCGACTTCTGGCACAACTCCCCCAAATCTTCTATGAATTTCAATCTGAGATGCAATAACATTTGATAAAACTTCCCTTCCATTTTTTACAATTGCAATACTCGTTTCATCACAAGAACTCTCTATTGAAAGAATTAATAAATCCTCTTTGTCTTTAAGTTTTTCAAACTTTTCTTTTATAATATCAAAATAACTCATTTTTCACCTTTAATAAATTGCCTCAAACAAATTTAAATTAAATCTTTTTAAGATACTCATTTATAAATTCCTGAATGTTTCCGTCCATAACTGACCCGACATTACTATCTTCATAACCAGTTCTATGATCCTTAACAAGAGTGTAAGGACAAAACACATAACTTCTAATCTGACTTCCCCATTCAATTTTTTTAACTTCTCCACGTATATTTGCAAGCTTTTCAAGTTCTTCACGTTCCTCTTTTTCTGCTAGTTTTGAATAGAGCATTTGCATAGCTCTTTCTCTATTTTGGACTTGTGAACGCTCCACTTGACAGGCAACGACAATACCACTTGGAATGTGAGTAATACGAATAGCACTTTCAGTCTTATTAACATGTTGACCACCAGCACCAGAAGAACGATAGGTGTCAACTTTTAAATCTTCATTTCTAATTTCAATGTTTGGATTTTTTTCCATTTTTGGCATGACTTCTACACTTGCAAAAGATGTGTGCCTTCTAGCGTTGGCATCAAAAGGAGAAATTCTCACCAGTCTGTGAACTCCCTTTTCAGCCTTTAAGAAGCCATACGCATTATCTCCACTCACTTCAAAAGTAATAGATTTTAGTCCAGCCTCATCACCATTAAGAACATCAAGAACAAGAATTTTATAACCCACGCTATCACAATACATCTTATACATTCGATACAACATGTCAGCCCAATCCTGAGCCTCTGTACCACCAGCTCCTGCATGAATAGTTATGATAGCATCAAAAGAATCATATTTCCCTCTAAGCAAGGTTTGGATTTTCGCTTTTTCCACCTCATTTTCAAGTTTGTGCAAACAATCTTCAACTTCGTTTTCAAGCGATTGGTCATGACTTTCTTCAATAAGATCAATATAGGCATTGCAATCATCATATAATGATTTCAACATTTTAATAAGATTGAGCTTGCCTTCAATATGCTTAATCTTCTTACCAACTTCAAGCACCTTATCTTGATCTAAATAAAAATCATCTTTGGTCTGTTCATCTTGAAGAACTTTTAGTTCATCAGCAAGATTTCCCTTGTCAAAGACACTCCTTTATAAAATTTATTTCTTCGCTCATTTGACCAAGTCTAACTTTAACATTATCTAATATCATTTTTTACCTCTATATATAATTAATTTTACCTCACTATCATAGCAAATTCATATAAGTTTGTCAAATGATTTTGTTTGCACAAAATGTATCATATTTTTCATATAT
>CARBWQ010000124.1 GCA_948949055.1 uncultured Eubacteriales bacterium
AGGGCTGGCAGGAGCGAAATATCATGATTTAAAGCTTATTTACCAAGAATATCAACGCCTTCTTACGGGAAAACTTGACGCCAATGAAAGATTATCTCTTCTTAATAGAAATATGAGTGAAAAAAAAGTTCTTAATAAAACAAAACTTTACTTTGCTGGCTTTGACGCTTTTACCAAAGAAGGTTATGAGCTTATTAAACATCTTATTAGTTCTGCTGATGAGGTGAGTTTCGCTGTTGCTAAAAATATTGATAGTGGAAATGAATATATCTATGAAAAAGATATCTATGAAAAGCTTACTAAATTTGCAGTTGAGTGTGGTGCATTAATTAATGTGGTAGAAAGAAAAAGTGTTATGACTTCTCTTAAAGAAAGTATAGCAAAAGGCTTGTATAGTTATAGTAAAGTAAAATGTCAAAATGATGGCTTTTACAATCTATATTCTGCAAACAATATCTCAGAAGAAATTGAGGGTGTGGCAAAACTGATTAGATATAAAGTCTATAATGGTTTGAAATTTAATAATATTCAGATCGCAGTTAGTGACTTAAATAGGTATCAAACTCAAATTGAGAATATATTTGATAGATATGATATTCCTTATTATATTGACAGTTCTATTACAGCCGACAACACTCTTCTTGGTCGACTTGTAATTGAATTTTTAGAGGCTGTAAGTTTTGGGCTTTGTGGCGATAGACTAATCGGTCTTTTGTCAAATATACTTTTAGGAGATAACAGCGAGCTAATTTCCAAATGTCAAGCTTTAAATGTTGATAGCAAGAGAAAATATAAAAAATACATAGAAAAAGATTTTCAGTTTGGTGACCTTGCCAAAGAAATTGAAAAATGCAATAGTTGTTGTGATTTTGGCAGTAAAGTTCTTGAACTTATAGGAAGAGTCCTTGCTACATTTGATGGTGTGATAAGACTTCTTGAAGAAAAGGGTGAATTAAAAGAAAAAAATATCAATTCACAGGTTATTGATATAATTAAAGAAAGTGTGGAACTTATCAATAAATATGAAGATGAAAAGATTGATATTGAAGAATACATTAAAAAGCTAAAACTTTTATTATCTTTTAAGCAGGTGTCAACTGTTCCGACCTATGTTGATGGTGTAATGATAGGCGACGCAACGAAAAGTTATTTTATAGAAAGTGATACGTTGATAGTGCTAGGTGGGCAATCTCTGCCGATAACCTCACTTGATAATGGTATTTTGAGTGATGAAGAGTTGGGAGCGAATATCAAAGAGATTGAACCAACAATAAGAATGATTAATAGAAGAAATAGGTTTAGACTATTTTCTCTTCTCACGATAGCGCAAAATCAATTGTTTATATTCTATCAAATGATGAGTGAAGAGGGCAAAAAAAATGAACTCCCTTCTTATATTTCGTCCTTAAATAACATCTTTGACCAAATAGAAATTAGGGCTTCAAGCGTCTTTTTTGCAAGAAAACCGAATAGCAAGGAAAGAACGATTTTAAGCGCAGATTATGGAAAATTAAAGAAAAATAACGAAAATTTAATAAAAATTGATGAAAAAAGCGTGAAAAATCGTAAATTATTGAATTTTAAACCAAAAGAAATGATGTTTAATGGCAATTTAATAAGGGTTACACAGCTGGAACAATATTTTAGTTGTCCGTTTAAACATTTTGCAAGTTATGGACTTAAACTTGAAGAAAAGAAGAATTATGAGCTTGAACCTAGGGATATAGGTAACATATGCCATAAAGGTGCAGAAAAATTTATAAAGTTTTTAATAGGCAACCATTTTAATTTAAATGTTGATGTGGAAAGTTTTATTGAAGAAAATTTGTCAACAATATTAGAAGAAGAAAATTTAAAGGATAAAATTGAAATGCTAGATGAAAAAACATCATTTATCCGTTACGTTAAAAGGCAGTTGAAATCCAACTTTTCTGATTTATTGAGAGAGATTGGTAAAAGCTCTTTTAGGCCTAGGTATATTGAAAGGAAATTTAGTCCATATAAAATTAAAATAGGAGAAGAAGAGTTCTCTATTATTGGTAGGGCAGACCGTATTGATGAGTGGGGTGATTATTTCAGAATTATAGATTATAAAACTGGCTCAACGGGTGCTATTATAAAGGAACTTTACTTTGGAGAAAAATTACAACTTTTCTTATATCAAAAGATTGTAGAAAAAGAATTGGCAAAGCGTTCAGCTGGTGGTTATTATTTCAATGCTAAACTTGATTATTCTTCAAGTGATGATGAAAAGGTTATATTGAAAGGTCTAGCGCCAAATAATGAAGAGATATTAAATGCACTAGATAGTGATGTTCAAGAGCTGGGCAAAAGCAAAGTTTTATCAATTTATAAATCCTCTGATGGCACAATTAAGGGCAGTGCAATTTCAAAATATTCTCTTGAATCTTTAAAAGATTATTCTCTTGATGTTACCAAAAATGCAGTACAAGAAATATCAAGTGGTTTTATAAATCCTATGCCAAATTCTAGTAGTTGCACATACTGCAAATATAGACCTCTTTGTGGATATGAAAAATCGGAAGGAATAAGAGAAAATAAATCAGAATTTGTCAAATTTAATGAAAAATAAGCAAAAAAATGCAGTTTTTTGTAAATTTTTTACTAATTATCAACATTTACTTATATTTTTGTGAGGTAAAATGGGAAAAGAAATAGATAAAAAAGAAAAAAGTTCTCCTACCGAAGAACAACAAAAAATTCTCGAAAGCGAGGTTAAAAACCTTGTTATTTCTGCATCGGCTGGCAGTGGAAAAACATATATTTTAATAGAAAAACTCAAATCTCTAATCTGTGAAAAAAAGGTAAAAGTTGAGCGTCTTTTAGTGTTAACCTTTACCAAGGTAGCTGCTGAGGAAATAAAGGCAAGACTTACAAATGCTATACTTTCTATGAAGCCTACTAAACAAATGCTTGAAAGTCTTGACAGCTTGCCACTAAGCGATATTTCAACAATAGACTCATTTTGTGAAAAGATTATTAAAAGAAATATTAATAGGCTCAATTTAGATGAAAACTTTACTATATTAGATGAAAAAAATAGTTATAGATTAAAGTCGCTCGCTTTTTCTAGTACGTTTAGTCATTTTGCCCAAACCGAAAGTGAAAAGTTTGACGAAATCTATCTCGCATTTAAGAAAAATAAGAAATCTATTGAAGAATGTGTATATTTTCTTCAAGACTTTTTTAGTGCAATCAATGATGAAAGTGAGAAGCTGGATATTTTTGAAAATCAAATATCTTTATTAAATCAAAAGGCAGAAAAGAGAATATGCAACTATTTTAATGATTGTTTTGTCAATGCAAAGGACTCCTTAAACAAGGTTTGCCAAGCAGATTTAACAAATTCGCAAAAAAAATTTGTTAGTTCTTTGGAAGAAATTTTATCTGTCCCATTAGAGGGAAGTTTGTTTGATTTGTGTCAAAAGTTCAACTTTTATTCTTTGCCAGTTTTAAGAGGTAGGCAAAGTAGTGATGTCAAAATTCCTCTTGAAGAGGCGAAATCTTATGTTAAATTGGTTTTCGAGATGGCAAAAAAATATTCT
>CARBWQ010000125.1 GCA_948949055.1 uncultured Eubacteriales bacterium
GCTTGTTGCAATGATGTTTGAATCCATAACATTTATATCACCAAGAAGGATATGCATTCCTGTCAAGCCTTTGATAGTTGATGAGTCAATGTTAACCATTGTATAGTTTGATACAAATACAGAAACATCGTTTGTAGATACTATTTCACAATTCTTAGCATTGATTGTGTTATTTTCCCCTGGATTTGTGTTGTTGGTACCTATTGCCTGCCACTTAGTTGTGATTTGACAATCTTTAAGGTTAAGTTTTGCACCCCATGCAGGTACTACGCCTTGACTATCAGAAGTGATTTTTACATTTTCAAGAGTGGTATTGTTATTGTAAGCACATGTTAGGGCAGGAGCTACAACAGAGCCACAATTTTCTTTTACAATTTCACCATTTTTAATATATACTTGTAATTCATTTTCAGCTTCTTTGGCATAAACACGGACAACTGCACTTTTTGAAATATCTGTGTTGTTTGCACCATTTTGAATGAGTTTGTGTCCATTCATGTCTATATAACATGATTTTTCAATTTGCAATTTATTAGCAATAGTTATATCAGAATTTAGACGTATATAATCGTTGTTGGCAATGGCGCTGGTAAGTTCGCTTTCAGTGCTTGCGCCAGTAAAGTGAACATATTTGCCATCTAAAAGTTCATATTCATTCATTTGACCGTCTTCGAGTTTGTAGGCTTTTATAGCGAGATTACTGTTTTTGAAATATTCTGTTGCATAAAGATAACTGTCGACAATTGTATCTTCATCTTTGCCGTCAAAATCTCTGCTAGGATAGTTTGCGTCATAGATTGCCACTTTTACTCCACTTTGAGCTACATATATATTGTTTGCTAAGCTGAAAGTTAGGTCATTTGTATTTGAAGCATTGTCATAATATCTGTTTGCTCTGATGGCAATAGTTGAACCTTCATCTTCCTTAGTTCCACTTGCATTTATGTTTTGAGCAGTGTAAGGATTGTGTGATTGAGCAGTTGCTTCAAGAGTGCTGTTTGTAACATTGATATTGCCAAGACCTATGTGCATTGCACCAGTACCTTTAACAATTGAATTGTTTACATTCATAGAAATATAACTAGAAACGAAAAGTGCAACATCATCAGTAGATTCAATATTACTATTGTCAATCATGATTGAACCACCAGCGAAAGTTTGTGAGTTGTTTGTGCCAATTGCAATCCAGTGAGATTTAATAGAACTATTATTTCTAACTGTGGTCATAGCTCCGGTAGTCGAAGCAATTCCAAAGCCATCAGAAATAATATCGACATTATCTAAAATTGCACTGCTTCCCAAAACTGCAACAGCAGATTTAAGAGAGTTGTCACTATTTAGTTTTTCAATAGAACCATTTTGAATTGTAACTGCATTTTCTTTTCCAGTAATATGGATTGCATGGCTATTTTTCATGCTTTTATCCATATCTTTTGTATCAAATATAATTTTATGGCCATTGAGGTCGATTGTACAAGTCTTGTCAATTTCAATAGTAGAAGACAATGAGATATCATCAGTAAGACGAATTCTAGCAGATTTTCCACTTACAGCTTCTCTTAAACTTGCATCTGAACTTACCTTGTCCCAAGTTTCATTATTTCCACCACATGCAACAAAAGTTATAGCAACTAAAAAGCATAAAATTAAAGCACATGCAATGGTCGCGAATTTTTTCATTTTTACCTCCAAATAAATCGTTTAAGCAAAAGTGACTGACGCAATTGCTTTAACTTTAATTTAAATGATTTTCTTTTTTTTATTCACATTTTAGAAAAATAGTCTGAGAAAAATAAAAAAATATAATTGATATGACCGTATTGACAACTATTTATATTTATGTTAATATATTTAAAAGGGAGAAAACATGAATTTTGATAGGACAATCAGAAGAACTCACTCTGAGTTTGAATATAGATATGCTTTAAATAGAGTGGTTAGCGATAATTCAATTAAAGAGGAATTAAGTGAAGAGGAAAAGCTTGCACAAATTTTATTATATAATCTTGATCATTATAGTCTATACGGAAATCAAGATGGACTTGCTTATACATATCATGTTTTATACCACTATGCAAAAATAGAAAAAGACAAAAATGATATGTTCGGAAGATGGATTATTAATTTGTCAGCTATTCCAGACGTTGTAAGAAAGAAATTATTTAGGGACTATAAAACTTTCTTGCAACTTGTAGAAGCCTATATAAAAGGTGATAAAAAGAAACTAGACAAGTTAAATAAAAGTGGAAAAGTTGTAATTAATGGAAATTCCCAAGATGTTGCAAGTGCTGAAAACATGGGTGTCGTAGGTGAACTTGAAGAAGTGGAAATACATGAAGATATAAACGAAATTGATGTCTAAACTCTATCTCTAATTGATAGAGTTTTGTTAAATTAAAAGCATGGAGGAAGATAATATGTCAAAAAAACATGAAAAAAGCCCAAAAAAGCGTAAAAAATCGAGTTTTATTCTGTTTTTTATGTTGATTGTGCTTATTTGTGGTGGTATTGGTGGATTTTTTGGTTGTGCCTATTTGACTAGAAATGACAAGTTTGAGTTGGTTGGAAGTCAAGTTATAACTCTTAAATTAGGTGAGCAATATCAAGAAGAAGGTGCAATAGCGATTGCTTGGGGACGTAAGCTTGGAAGTGATAAGATTATAATTGAAAGCAATTTAGATGAAGATAAAATTGGTGAATATCAAATTTCTTATTCTGTTGATAATTTTAGATTTACCGGAGTAACTCTTTATAGAAAGGTGAATGTAGTTGCAAACGATTCTGGCGAAGAGGGTGATCCTGATGATGGAGAACAAGATCCAGGCGATGTTATTACTTCTGGCGAGCTTTCTATTCATTTTTTAGAGTTGGGCACAAAAAATACTGGTGATAGTATCTTTATCAAATATGGTGATGTCGATATATTAATTGATGCAGGCTCAACAAACGCATCATCTACTACAATCATTAACTATCTTGATCAATATGTGACTGACAATACACTTGAATATGTCATTGCAACGCATGGTCATACCGATCATATATCTGCATTTTATAGTACAAATGAAAGAGAAGGAGTTTTTGAACATTATCAAACTGAGGTGATAATTGATTTCCCTATGACTAATTCCACAGGTGGTGAAAGAACTGTTGTAGGTAGATATAAGGCTTCAAGAGATTTAGAAGTAGAAAATGGTGCAAAGCATTATACTGCTCTCGAATGTTATAATAATGAAAATGGAGCTAAAAGAATATATGAGATAGGTGAAGGCGTTGAGCTTGAAATCCTTTATAATTATTATTATGAGAATAGTTCATCAAGCGAAAATGATTTCTCGGTATGTGTTATGATAAATCAAGGTGAAAATCACTATCTATTTACTGGCGACCTAGAAAAAAGAGGGGAAGAAAAATTGGTAGACTTCTATCAGCAAAATCATGGAGGACTTCCTCATTGCGTATTATATAAAGCAGGACATCACGGATCTGGAACTTCAAGTTGTCCAAAACTATTAGAGGCGATTACTCCTGAATATATTTGCATTTGTACCTGCGCTGGAACG